>CAZEAX010000292.1:0-6278 GCA_964510405.1 uncultured Streptomyces sp.
CACAAGGTGCACTGGTGGGACGACTACACGTGGCTTGCGGGCGCCCCGTGCACGTTCGTCGTCGATCACAAGACCGTAATACTGCACGGCGGCGCGGATCCGCGGCGCCCGGCGTACGTGCTCGGCTGGTGACGCCGATGAAGCGCGCGGCGGCGATCTCGCTGTGCGTTGCAGCGTCGATACAGTGCGCCGTCGTCATCGCGCAAACGCAGATCACGCGTCCGATCCGCCTGATCGTGCCGTACGTGCCGGGCGGCGGCACCGATACGCTGTCGCGCATGCTCGGGCCGTTCATCAGCGACGAATTCGGCCAGCAGGTCGTGATCGACAACCGCGCCGGCGGCAGCAGCACGATAGGCACGCTGATCGTGGCGCGCGCAAATCCCGATGGTCACACCATAGGCATGATAGATGCGGCGTTCGTCGTCAATCCGAGCCTGCTCGGCAAGCTGCCGTACGACACGTTGAAGGATTTCACGCCGGTGGTGCTGGTCGCGACCGCGCCGCTGGTGCTGGTGGTGAATTCGGCAGTCCCCGCCAAAAGCGTGCGCGAATTGATCGCACTCGCCAAGGCGCAACCGGGCAAACTGAGTTTCGGTTCGGCGGGCAACGGCACTGCGGTGCATCTCGCCGGCGAGCAGCTGCGCACCGTCAGCGGCATCGACATCCAGCACATTCCGTACAAAGGCGCCGGCCAGTCGCTGACCGAATTATTGGGCGGGCAGATCACGATGGTGTTTGCGACGCAAAGCGGCATCAAAGCGCACGTGGCGTCGGGGCGCTTGCGCGCGCTCGCGATCACCAGCCCGAAACGCACGCAGGCGATGCCCGAGGTGATGACGTTTGCGGAAGCCGGTTACGCGGCAATCGACGCAGTGACCATTAACGGCATCGTCGCGCCGGCCAACACGCCGAAAGATTATGTCCAGCGAGTCAATGCGGTGGTGAACCGCGCGCTGCAAAAGCCTGAGATGCAGGCGAAGCTCGTCGATCTCGGTTTCGAGGCTGCCGGCGGCACGCCGGAAGAATTCGCGGCATGGATACGCAAGGAAATCGTGAAGTGGGCGAAGATCGTCAAGGATTCCGGCGCCAAGGCTGAAGGCCTGTAACAAGTGACGATCAAGTCGATCACGCCGGTCGCGCTCAACCTGCCGTTCGAGGTGGGCGGACCCAAGCCGCTCTTTGCGGGCAAACCGCGCAGCATGGAAATCCTGCTGGTACGGGTCGAGACCGACAGCGGCATCGTCGGCTGGGGCGAGGCGTTCGGGTTTGCGGTGTGGCCGGCGACCCGCGCGGCGCTCGAAACCTTGATCGCGCCGCTGGCAACCGGGCGCGACGAGCGCGATATTGCGGCGTTGCTCGCCGACCTGCAACGCAAACTGCATCTGGTTGGCCGCACCGGTCCGGTGATGTACGCGATGTCCGGCCTCGACATCGCGTTGTGGGACATAGCGGGCAAAGCCGCCGGCAAGCCGCTGGCTGAATTGCTCGGCGGCGCGCGGCGCACGGATTTCGCCGCGTATGCGAGTCTTGTGCGGTACGGCGATCCGGCGCTGGTCGCGCGCAACGCCAGGGCCTCGGTCGAGCGCGGCTACCGAGCGATCAAGTTGCACGAAATTGGCGTGGAGCAGGTGCGGGCTGCACGCGCGGCGATCGGTCCCGGCGTAAAACTGATGATGGACACCAATTGTCCGTGGACCGTGGCGGAAGCGATCGGGATTGCAGCGCAGGTGCGCGAATACGATTTGTTCTGGTTCGAGGAACCCGTGTGGCCACCCGAGGATTACGCGGGGCTCGCGCGCGTGCGGCGCGAATGCGGCATCGCGGTGTCGGCTGGCGAGAACGCGGTGAGCTATACGGATTTCCAGGCGATGTTCGATGCCGGCGCCGTGGATTACGCGCAGCCCAGCGTGACCAAGATCGGAGGCGTTACCGAGATGATGCGCATCGCCGGGCTTGCGCGCGATCGCGGTGTAAAACTGGTGCCGCATTCTCCGTATTTCGGCCCCGGCCTGCTGGCGACCTTGCACATGGCGGCCGCGTTCGAGCATGAGTCGATGATCGAGTATTCGTTTGCAGACCTCGGCGCCAATCCGCTCGGCGATGCGATTGCAGTCAGGGACGGCCGCATCGCGTTGCCGCGCGGGCCGGGTCTCGGCCGCGATCCGGATCCGAGCATAGTTGCGCGCTACCGCGTGCCATGAGCGCGGGTCGGCTCGTTGCTGCGGCAATCGCCACGTGGGCAATCTGCGGGTCGGCGACCGCGGCAAGCATCGCGATCGATGTGGGTCATTACCTTGCCGAGCCGGGCGCGACCAGCGCGCGCGGCCGGCCCGAACTCGAATTCAACCGCGATCTCGCGGGTGAATTAAGGTCCGCGCTCGACGCGCTGGGTTATCGGACGCAGGTCATAGGCGCCGACGGCGGCATGCAGCAGTTGTGGCGCCGGCCGCGGGCGGCCAACGGCGCGGACTTCTTCATTTCGGTGCATCACGACTCGACGCAGGCACGGTTTCAGGGCACCTGGACATTTGAAGGCGTCGAGCAACGCTACAGCGACCGGTTTGCGGGGTTCTCGTTGTTCGTCTCGCGCGAAAGCCGTGCGTGGCGGCACTCGCTCAAGTGCGCGTCGGCGATCGGAGCCGCGCTCGTGAAGGCGGGATTTAAACCTTCGCTGTATCATGCTGATCCGGTCGTCGGCGAAAACCGGCCGTTCGCGGACAAACTCAACGGTGTGCATTTTTTCGATCATCTCGCTGTATTGCGGCGTGCCGCGATGCCGGCGGTATTGTTCGAGGCCGGCGTGATCGTCAATCGCGACGAGGAAATCAGGATGCGCGACGACGAAGTGCGCAGAAAAATCGGCGCGGGCGTCGCTCGCGGTATCGATGCATGTCTAAAGAAGGATGAAGGCGGAAGGACGAAGGATGAAAGGAAAACCAACTACGAAGGCACTGCACATGTTGAATAATCGGATTTGGGGTCAACTCATCCTTCCGCCTTCATCCTTCATCCTTTGCGCGTTCGCCGCGGTTACGTTGGCTGCAAGCAGTACTGCCGCGATTGCACAAACTTATCCGGCCAAGCCGATCCGTTTCATCGTCGGCTACACGCCGGGCGGCGCCGCCGACATTCTCGCGCGCGCAGTCGGCGCGCGTTTCACCGAGGCTTGGGGACAGGCGGTGGTGGTCGAAAACCGCGCCGGCGCGGGCACCAACATCGGCTCCGAGATCGCCGCCAAATCCGCGCCCGACGGCTATACGTTGTTCATGCCGACGGTTGCGAATGCGATCAACGTCACGCTGTACCCGAAGCTCGCGTACGATCCATTCAAGGATTTCACGTTCGTCACCGACATCGCGAAAGTGCCGGGCATCGTTGTCGTGCATCCATCGGTGCCTGCGAGAAACATAAAGGAGTTGATCGGCATCGCGCGCGCTCATCCGAACCAGCTGCGGCATGGCTCAACCGGGATCGGCAGCCCGCATCATCTCGCCGGCGAGCTGTTCAAAACCATGGCCGGCGTCAAAATGATCCACGTGCCGTACCGCGGAGCGTCGCCGGCGCTAGTCGATCTCGTGGCCGGCCATATCGAAGTTTATTTCGGCGCGTTCGTCTCGACCCTGCCGCAAGTGAAGACGGGCCGCGCGCGCGCGCTCGGCGTGACGAGCCTGAAGCGCGTTGCGGTCACCCCCGAAATACCGACGATCGACGAGCAGGGGCTCAAGGGCTTCGAGACCGGCTCGTGGTTTGGCATAGCCGTGCCGACGGGAACTTCGCGGGACATCGTTAACAAACTGCACGCCGAGGTGGTGCGCATCATCAAGATTCCCGAGGTCACGGAGCGTATTGCTTCCGAAGGCGCAGAATTCATCGGTGACACGCCGGAACAGTTCACGGCGTTTTTCAAGGCGGAAGTCGCGAAGTGGGGCAAAGCGGTGACGGTTTCCGGCGCCAAGCCGGAGTAGAAATCAAGGATGAAGGCGGAAGGATGAACGGAAAATCAAAAGCAACAGAAGCGTCGAGTATGAGGGTTAACCGGTCCTTGGTTTTTTTCATCCTGCATCCTTCCGCCTTCATCCTTTGCGCGTTCATCGCGATTGGCTTGTCGCTGAGCAGCGGCGTTTACGCGCAAACCTATCCCACCAAGCCCGTGCGTCTCGTCGTCGGCTTTCCGCCCGGCGGCGCGGGCGACATTCTGGCGCGCATGGCCGCACAGCCGCTGTCGGTCGCATTGCATGAACAGGTCGTCGTCGATAATCGCGGCGGCGCCGGCGGCCTCGTCGCAACCGAAATCGCCGCGCATTCCGTGGCCGACGGGTACACGCTGATGTTTGCATCGATTCCGCACGTGATCAATCCTTTCCTGTACAAGAAAGTCGATTACGATCCCATCAAGGACTTCGATGCCGTCGTGCAGTTCGTCGCCGCGCCGCTCATGATGGCGACAAATGGGAATTTTCCCGCCAAATCGGTGAAGGAACTGATCGCGCTTGCGAAGGCAAAGCCGGGGCAGATCAATTACGGGTCGGGCGGCAGCGGCTCATCGAGCCACCTCGCAATGGAATTATTCAAGTCAATGGCAGGCGTGGATATCACGCACATCCCCTACAAAGGCACCGGCCCGATGTTTGCGGAACTCGTCGGCGGCCAGCTGAACGTGACGATCGCGAGTGCAGTGCCGCTGATTCCGCTGGTCAAAGGCGGCAAGCTGCACGGCCTCGCGGTGACGGGACCGAAGCGCGCGGCGGCAATGCCCGACCTGCCGACGATCGGCGAAACGGTGTCCGGCTACGAAGTGATCAACTGGTTCGGCATCGTTGCTCCACGCGGCACGCCGAAAGCCGTCATCACGCGCATCAATGCCGATATGAACGCGGCGTTGAAGACACCGGCGTTGCGCGACCTGCTCGCGGCGCAGGGAGCGGAAGCTGCCGGCGGAACGCCTGAAGAATTCGCGGCGCTGATCCAGCGGGATTTTGCCAAGTGGGGCAAGGTCGTGAAGGCGTCGGGCGCGCGGGTGGATTGATGAAGTGCATCGCAATGAGTCCGGCCTTCAAAAATCGGCGTCGATTTCACGCGATGTTGATCAAATCGCCCGGTATCCGGCTTGATTAACGTGCCCGATCCGCGCCGTTACGGCGACGGCTCCGCTTCGCACCCGTTGGTGCAGATCGCCGATCCTGCGGCATTGCATCGGCAGCTCGACAGCCTCCTGAACCATGGCGATGACGCGGAAATCGCGCGCGCACTGCGCGCCGCGCCATCGCAGGCGTCCTATGCGAAATTGTGGCGGACGGTGTGCGATGCGGCGAATCATTCCGGCGGCGCGCCGGCGCAGGGCGCCGTCGTGGCGCGCGTGTTCGCATTGCCCCTCGTGATCATCACGGGCAGCCGGCGGCCGGCGAGTCTTGCCGGAGTCGTGCCGGATATTGCAGCAATCGCGGATTTGTTCAAACAGCACGGTGCATTGGGGCCCGCGCGCAACTTCGGGCTCGGCAACGCCTTGTGCTCGCTCGAAACCGTCGAAAGCGTCCGACCCGATGAACTCTACGCATGGACGCGCGACCCGGGTGCGCCGCGGCGTGAATTGCCGCCCAGTGCGATCGAAATCGCGCAACCCGGAGAGCATGTGCACTTGCGTTATCTGGTCGGCGCCGCGATCGCGCCTGTCGCGGAGCCGTCGTTCGTGGAGACCGCATCGAATATCGGAGTGTGGGGCATGCCTCTGACGCGCGCGCTCGCGGCGCAGTTCGCGCGGCCGAATATCGAGGTGCTGCCGCTTGCGCGGCCGCCGGTCGATTTGCTGCGCGCCGGCCAGGCCGGGCGCTATGCCCAGCTCGAGACCGCGTTCAACCTGTTCGCGAGCAATGCGGTGCGGCGGTTGCGGGGCGGGACCGGCGATCCGGACGCCGTGATCAGCGCACACGACGACGGCGACATACGCGTCAGCCTGAATACGCCGTTCGATGACGCGACGATCGAGTGTTTTCGCTGGCCGCTGCATCCGCTCGACGATCTGGCGGGCGTTTTATCCTCGATTGCCGGCATGCTCGCGGACTGCCGCATTACCAGCGTACACTATTCGCAGTCGGTATTGCCGGCGCTCAACCCGCATGGACAAATCTGGTTTGCGCGCGAGCGCGACACCAACAAGCCGTCAACCGGCGCGCGGCACTAGACGCGGCTACAGCCAGTCCTTGTGTTTCAGATAGAGGATGGGTCCGATCGCGACCGCCACCATGCGCTCGGACGGGACCATGTCGCCGCCGGCGAAG
>CAZEAX010000293.1:0-6275 GCA_964510405.1 uncultured Streptomyces sp.
TCGATCGGCAACGGCCAGAGCCTCGTGACCGGCCGGCAGGTGATGACGCTGGCGGCGGCCCCGTCGCCCGATGATCCGCAGAACCTTGCGGTCGCCTACGTGTCCGGTGCCAGCACGGCCTTGCTCAACGCCAACGATCTGCAGGGCGGGAGTCTCGGCGCGCTGCTCGCGTTTCGCACCAACGATCTGCAGCCGGCGCAGAACGCTTTAGGGCGCGTCGCGCTCGGGATGGCGAGTACGTTCAACGACCAGCAGAAGCTTGGACAGGATCTCAACGGCGTTGCCGGCACCGCGTTTTTTACGACGCCGGTACCGACGGTGATCCCCAACACGAACAACACCGGCGCCGCTACGGTCACCGCAACCGTGTCCAGCGTGGCCGCGCTGACGACCAGCGATTACCGTCTTGCTTACACCGGCGCGAATTACACATTGACGCGGCTATCCGACAACACGACCACCACGTACGCGGGCCTGCCGCAGACGGTGGACGGCGTCACGTTTTCCATCTCGGCGGGCGCCGTCGCCGGCGACAGTTATCTGATCCAACCGACGCGCACCGCCGCGAGCCAGCTCGCGATGAGCATCGCGGATCCCGCGAAGATCGCGGCAGCGGCACCGATCAGTTCTGCCGCCGCCGCTGCCAACACGGGCTCCGGCGCAATCAGCGCCGGCACCGTAAATGGTCCACCGCCGACCAACGTGAATCTGCAGCAGCCGGTGACAATCACGTTTCATACGCCGCTCGACGGCAAGTACGACGTCACCGGGACAGGCGCCGGTCTGCCGGCAACCAATCAGGTGTATGCGCCGGGCGCGAACATCAGCTTCAACGGCTGGACGGTGCAGATCACCGGCGCGCCGGGCGCCGGCGACAAATTTACGGTCGGCCCCAATCCCGGCGGTGTGGCCGACGGCCGCAATGCGCTGTTGCTGGCGGGACTGCAGACGCAGAACACGCTCGCCGGCGGAACCACCAGTTATCAGGGTGCGTACGGACAACTCGTCAGCACCATCGGCAACTCTGCGCAGCAGACCAATGTGATGGCGACCTCGCAATCCGCGCTCGTCACCCAGGCGACGCAGGCCCAGCAGTCGTTGTCGGGCGTCAATCTGGACGAGGAGGCGGCCAACCTGTTGCGCTATCAGCAGGCGTACCAGGCCGCCGGCAAGATGATCCAAATCGCTTCGACCCTCTTCCAAACCATACTCAGCATCGGCAACTAGGGGCTTACATGCGCATCAGCACGAGCATGATTTACGATACCGGCATTGCGGGTATCCAGCAGCAACTGCAGAACCAGATGCAGTTGCAGCAGCAGGTGTCGAGCGGACTGCGGGTGACGAAGCCGTCGGACGATCCGGTGGCGGCCGCCCAAGTGCTGAACATCCAGCAGGCGCAGGCGATCAACGACCAATACAACACCAACGGCAGCACCGCGAACGCCCAGCTGGGCCTCGAAGACAGCGCGCTGTCGGATTTGACGACGCTGCTGCAAAACGTGAAGACGCAAGCGGTCTACGCCGGCAACGGCGTGCTGTCGAATTCCGACCGCGCGAGCCTTGCCGCGCAGCTCCAGCAGAGCTACCAGCAGATGCTCAGCATCAGCAACCGCACGGACGGCAACGGCCAGTATTTATTCGCGGGTTACCATGGCGCGACTGCACCGTTCAGCGAATCCAGCCCGGGCACGGTCGCGTATGCAGGCGACAGCGGACAACGCCAGGTGCAGATCGGCGCGGGCGCGAACGTCGCGGTCAGCGATTCCGGCGACGCGGTGTTTCGTGCGATCAAGAACGGCAACGGCACGTTCGCAGCCGCTTCCGGCGGCGGCAATACAGGCACCGGCGTGATAGGTCCCGGTACGGTCGTCGCTGCGGCGAACTGGAATGCGGCGGGCAATCCGCAGAATTTCACGGTGAAGTTCAACGTCGACAACAGCGTGACGCCGCCCGTGACGACGTACGACATCGTCGACAACGTCAACAACAAATCGCTGTTGACGGGCGCGGCACCGGGTGCCGGTCCGTATCTGCGCACGTACGTGCCCGGCGGCACCATCAATCTCAAGACGCAAAGCCCGCCGGACACCAACCCGGTGCCGTTTGATTATGGCGCCGCCGTGTCGATCGACGGCGCGCCCGCCAACGGCGACACGTTTACGGTGAAGGCCAGCGTCAACCAGGATATTTTCTCGACGCTGCACGGTTTGATCACGACGCTGCAAACCGGAACCACCGGCGGCGCATCCAACGCGGCGTACCAGAACGGCCTCAATGCGGCGCTGTCGGGCATAGACAACGCGCTGAACAGCGTTTTGACGGTGCGTGCCAGCGCGGGCGCACGCGAGCAGCAGGTTACGGCGGCTCAGAGCACCGCGCAGAACCTGTCGATCCAGTACAAGAAAAACGTTTCGGGCCTGCAGGATCTCGACCTGGCGAAGGCGATCAGCGACGTCAATCAGCAGCAGGTCTCGCTGCAGGCGGCGGAGCAGTCGTTCGTCAAAGTGACGTCGCTCAACCTGTTCAGCCTGCTGTGATGAAAACTCGATTGAAAAGGCTGGGTGGCATCGTGACGTGCGTCGCCGCGCTGTGCGGCGGCTGCACGCCGATTCCGAATGTGCCGTCGGCGAATATCATCATCCCGAACGAAACGCTCAATATCAGCAAGGCGGTGAGCATCACCGCGGAGAGCCTCGCCGCCGGCGTGCTGCTCTACGTGATCATCGACCCGCTCGCGCCGAACTGGCAGATCGAGCAGAGGCAGCTTGAAACCGATCGCTACGCGATCTCGATGAAGAAAAAACGCTTCACCACCGGCGGCGACGGCGAAGCCGCGCAGATTTTCTACCGCCGTGCTGCGCAGATCGTGCGCGAGCAGGGCGGCGCGCGCTACCGCGTCGTTGCGTTCTCCGAAGGGATTGAATCGAGCGTGCCGATCGCCCAAAGAGTGGCGCAGGGCGTGGTTGAAGTGGTGCGGTAAGGTTTGCCTGCAAGGCAACACCAAAGGTAAGTACTAATATTTAACGCCGGAAATCGACGACGCGGTTTGGCGGCTGTTGCGCGCAGGGTCAGGGTTTTCTCGCCGCGTACTCGAATGCCCAATAGTATTGCCACGTGGTGAAGACCGCGAGCTCACCGAGGCCGCCTACGAGCTCGAGCAACTCGGCTTCGGACGGGAAATTTTTGAGCACCTCGTGAGTCGACCCGTCGGCTAGCCGACGGGTCTGGAAAGTGTTTCCGTCGCTGTCCCGCCTGGTCACGGGCGAACTGTTGCCCTCGACGTAAAGGTTGTCCAGGAACGCGACCTTCGCGCCGGCTTCGAGTCGTTCCGCCAAACCAAGCAAAAATCCCCGCCGGCTCTTCTTGGGAAGATGCGAAAACCAGAACCCGGCGAACGCGGCATCGAATCGACCAACGTGTTGCGGAAGCGCGTAGGCATCGCCGATCAGAAAGTCGACTTTTCCCGCGGGGACGCGGCTCCGCGCGATGTTAACGGTTTCGACGGAAGTGTCGACCGCCAATACGTGCGACGCAACCGGTGCAATGAACCGGGTCCAGTACCCGGTGCCGCATGCAATTTCGATCACCCGCGCTCCTGCGAATTTTGGCGGCAGCCAGCGCTCGATGGCGCGAAGATCGTCCTGGCGCTCGGGCCTCAAATAGATGCGGTCGTATTCCGGGGCGCGCGCCGCGTAGTAGGACTGCATTGTCGACTGGTCGTTGGACATGGAACGTTTTAACGTTTGTGTGCGGCCGCGGGCGACAAGGGCGTTTGCATACCGCTCGATGGCTCCCGCCCGGCGGTCTGCCACATGGGGTTATGCGCCGTCAGTCGTGATGGATCGCGGGTATGGGAACGATCCTACCCCGTTTTGCAAAGTATAGCTGGTCCTCGCGCACCAGCTTATCTCCAATAAGACGCCAACGATAAAAGATCTTTGGAACTTCCGAGAGGTCTCCATATTTCGGGTCTTCAATGGCGGGCGAGCGGCGAAGAAAGAAGGATGTGCCCTCCACACGGACATATCCAAAGTCCACGCCTTCGCTTATCCACGGACGACCACCGACCCGAGCATAGGAAAGCAAATGAAGTTTCGCATCCTGTTTCTGAAATATAGCGAGGTAGAAATCGTATGAATTACACTCGACCGTAAAAAACACGAAGATGTCGTCTGCATCGGCCTGAGAGAATTGGCGGGCCACAATTTTGCGCGCCTGTCGATACTCCGAAGTGCAATCAAGCTTTGACTTGACAGAATTCAATGCACGCTCGAGTTCGGGATCCGCCACGGCGCCACCAGCAAAAGAAGTTACCAACAATGATGCGCCTACGAAGAAGCGCGTGATCAAGGTGTTAAGGCGCATAACGTCCGTGTTGAAGGGCGCGCGGCACTATCGCGCGTCCAAATTCGAACGTGGGGTTAGTCAGCTTATCGCTTATCACAGCGTACATATTTCGCGAAGCCATCTAGTCCGTTTACCTCAATGGTGTCTTTGTCGAGGGGGCGATATTCAGAATCTCCAACCAGCGGCGTATTGGGACGATATGTACCTGGCTTGAAGCACCCACCAGGACCGCAAAAGGATACGGAATATAACCCCGCTCCCGCTGGTGCAATCGCAAGGCCAAAATCGTCGGTGCATCCGGTGCGCTTCCAGAAGCCCGCATACGGGTGAGAAGGTGCGGCGATCGCGGATTTCTCAGCGGTTCTCAGGGGATCATGAGTATCCTCGCCGCAAGAAATTATAGCGCTGCTCAGCAATAGTGTGATCACGGCTCTATGAAGATGCGCCATTAAGCTGTCTAACGTAAATTGGTTGACAGAAATTTAGTTGACTTATTAATTGACATTTTTTCCCTCTGAAGTCTTCACATTTCCGCGTTAGCTGACAGCGTTAGTTGACAAATAGTCAGCCAATACAAGCTATGCCGTGGTCATTTCGACACATTACGCTGCGCCGAATGGACGCGCAATCGCGCGACGCGCGAGGCGAGGCTTGAGAGGTCCGGGGGAGGTGTTACCGCGCCGCGGTGCGCAGCATCGCCTGCAGGCCCTGCTCGAACAGGCGTTCGAAACCCGGCACCATGTAAGGCAGTACCAGCAGCAGCGCTATGAATCCCACGCCCAGGGTGATCGGGAAGCCGATGGCGAAGATATTGAGCTGAGGCGACGCGCGCGTGAGCACGGCGAGAGCCGAGTTCGTGATGAGCAAAGCGGCGATCAATGGCAACGACAGGTGCACCGCGGCCTGGATGATCATGCCGCCCCATTGCGCGAGCGCCATCGCACCTGATGCGAACGAGAGCGTTGCGTCGGGCGGCACCGTGCGGAATGAATCGATGAGTTAAGCGATCATCAGCAGATGGCCGTTGATCGACAGGAACACGAGTGTCGCGAGGAGATTCAAAAACTGGCCGATGACCGGAACCTGCGCGCTCGATTGCGGATCGTAGAACTGCGCGAATCCCAGGCCCATCTGCAGGCCGATGATGTCGCCGGCCATGGTGATGGCTGAAAATACGACGCGCATCGCGAGTCCCATGCCGACGCCGAGCATCACCTCGCGCACGAGCAAAAGTATCCCATAGGCGGAGTCCGGCGCGAACGGCGGCGGCGCGGGCATCGTCGGCGCAACGAGCACGGTCAGCATGACCGCGAGGCCGATTTTCGCGGTGATCGGGAATTGCTGGTTGCCGGTAATCGGCGCGCTCGCGATCAGCGCGAGTATGCGCGTCAGCGGCGACACGAGCAGCAGGATCCAGGCGTCGAGCTGTACCGAGGTGATCGTGATCATGCGCGCTCGCAATCGGTTAAGCGGCGATGTGCCGGCTTCAACCGATGATGCCCGGGATGCTCGCGAAGAGACGCCGCACGTAATCGACAAGCACGGTCGTCATCCACGGGCCCGCCACGACGAGCGTGAAAAATACGCCGAGCAGTTTGGGAATGAACGACAAAGTCATTTCATTGATCTGGGTCGCGGCCTGGAACACGCTCACCAGCAGGCCGATCGCGAGTGCCGCGAGCAGCACGGGTGCGGAAACCAGCAGCATTGTGAGCAACGCCTGCTGGCCGATCGACATTACGGATTCGGGAGTCATAGGCTCTAAGAGTTCAGGTGGCGAAGCTTTGCGCGAGCGAGCCGATGAGCAGCGCCCAGCCGTCGACGAGCACGAAGATCATCAGCTTGAACGGCAGCGATACCATCGCCGGCGACACCATCATCATGCCCATCGACATCAGCACGCTGGCGACCACCATGTCGATGAT
>CAZEAX010000294.1:0-6267 GCA_964510405.1 uncultured Streptomyces sp.
AAACTCGCCGAACTCGCAAGCCTGATCCGCAGCAAGAACGCGGGGCCGTTCGAACTTACGATCGACATCATGTTCGACGACGCGCGTGTGTACGAGCGCGTCAAGCGGTCCGGCGCGCTGTCGCGCGAAGTCATCGCGCGGTCGTACGGCGTGGCCGTCGACGCCGTGCGGTTCTTCGAGTCGGACAGCGCGCTGGCGATCAAAGCCTCGATTCCGCGCCCGATCATTCAGGGCGATATCGGCGACACTGACGGTCACGGGGGGCAGCAGTACGCTCCGCTGATGGATATCGAAATCGGCTGACGGGCGGCGAACGCCGCTCGGTCACTTCAAAGGACTGCGATGACGGCAAAAACAGGAGGCGCAATGACTATCGAACTATTCGATCCCGTCGGTGAAGTGGAGGTCGTCGCGCAGCAGGTGCGGCGCGCGCTGCCGACACTGAAGGGCAAACGCGTGGGCTGCATATTCAACCAGCACGTGTCGGCGATCGCATTCTGGAAAGCGCTCGAAGCGGAAATCGACAGGACGTTGCAGCCCGCGAGTTTCATGCGGGTTTACAAAACCAATACGTGGGCGCCCGCGCCGCGCGCGGACTCGCTGCGCCTGCTCGCGGAAACCGATTACGCGCTCGTCGGCGTAGGCGCCTGAGGGTCCTGTACCTCCGGCGCCGTGCGCGACGGAATTTTTCTCACCAAGTCGGGACACCCGACGGTCGTGTTTGTGCACGATTTTTTCGAGAAGGCGGCGCGCGCGCAGGCGAAGGCGCTGGGCCTGCCCGAGCTCAAGATCTACGTTTATCCGCAGCACAAGGCCGGCGATTACGAGGCGGGCGAAATGGTGAAAGGCACTGAGGCCGCACACGAGCTGCCGCGCTGGCTCGAAGCCGGCGGCTGATTTTCATGCGCATGCGATAATTCTCAGGCAAGCAATTTTTCCGCATCACATCAAGGACCCCCCATGGATACGAACCGCGATCAGCGCTACGTTCTGTTTACCCAGCCCGGCTGAAGCAGCTGCTTGAGGGCGAAAGAGTTTCTTTCGCGCGAAGGTATCGATTTCGAGGCGGTCGACGTCATCAACACGCCGGGCGGACGCGAGCGGCTGCTGAAGCTCGGCGTGCGCAACCTGCCGGTCGTCGCGAAGGGCGCCGACTACGTGATGGGGCAGAGCCTCGAAGACGTCGCGAAGTTCGTCGGGGTCAAGACCGGCCACACGCGCCTGCCACCCGCCGAGATCGTCAAAAAATGGATCGTCGCGTTGCGCGCGGCGCAGCGCTACATGCGCCAGTTTCCGACGGCGCGCATCAACGAGTCCGCTGTCGAGAACCGCGACCGGCCGATCCGCATCCTCGGCCAGCACGTGTTCTACATCGCGGAAGCCTATATCAAGGCGGTGACGGAGAAGATCGAATATTCGCCTTCCAACACCAACGTGCCGGCCGCGGATGAAAAGAAATTCCAGACCGGCGACGCGATCGCGCAGTACGGCGAAGGCGTGATCGCGCGGCTCGATGCGTGGTGGGAAGGCGCGAAAAATATTTCGTTCGCGCAACGCGTGCCGACGTCGTACGGCGAGCAGGAGCTGCACGAAGTGTTCGAGCGCTCGACGTGGCATTCGGCCCAGCACGTGCGGCAGCTGGGCGCGGTGCTCGAGCGCTTCGGCATCGAACCCGACGGCAGGCTTGCCGCGGAAGACCTGAAAGGCCTGCCGCTGCCGGAGCGCATCTGGGAATGATTGCGGCGGCACGCAGCTGCGTGTTCGCGGTCGCGTTGCTGACGGCCGGCGCGGCGCATGCGCAAAATTATCCGGTGAAGCCGATCCGGCTCGTCGTCGTGTCCGCGCCGGGCGGCACGACCGATGCGCTCGCGCGCGCCTACAGCCAGCGCCTGAGCGACAGCATGAGGCAGGCGGTGGTCGTCGACAACAAGCCCGGCGGCGGCGGCGTGATCGCGGCGGAGACGGTCGCGCACGCGGCGCCTGACGGCTACACGCTGCTGCTCGCGAACCTGAGCCATTCGCTGATGAAGACGCTGCACGCGAATCTCTCGTTCGATCCGCTCAAGGATTTTACGCCGGTCGCTTTCATGGGGCTCACATACAGCGTGCTCGTGACGAACGTGAACGTGCCGGTCAAGACCGTGCCGGAACTCGTCGCGTACGCGAAGGCGCGTGCCGGCGGCCTCAACTACGCGGGCGGCACGACGGGTGCCACCGCGCACCTGTCCGGCGAGTTGTTCAAGATGATGACCGGCGTGCAGATCACGCACGTCCCGTACAAGGGCACCGCCGCGGCGATCACCGCGGTGATCAGCGGCGAGGCGCAAATGGCTTTCCTGTCGCTGCCGCCGTGCGTGCCGCTGATCCAGAGCGGGCGCCTGCGCGGGATCGCGATCGGCAGCGCGAAGCGCTCGCAGGCGGTGCCCGATCTGCCGACCGTCGCCGAATCCGGCCTGCCGGGTTTCGACGTGTCGGCGTGGAACGGCATTCTCGCGCCGCGCGGACTGCCGCGGCCGCTGGTGTTGAAGCTCAACCGCGAATTCAACCGCATCACGGACAATCCCGAGGTCAGGGAAAAAGCGCTCGCGCAGGGCACCGGCCTCGAGAGCGAGACTCCGGAACAGTTCGGCGCATTTCTCATTGCGCAGACGACGAAGTGGGTGAAGGTCGCGAAAGCGGCGGGCATGCGCGCGGATTAATTTATCCGCGTTAGCGCATTTCTCATCCGCCCTTGTCCCCGAAGGAAGTCCCCTTGGGGGACAAGGGGAGGACTGAGGTGGGGACGGGTTAGCAATCTGCGTAATTGAATTGACCCATCCCCATCCCGGCCTTCCCCTTGAAGGGGAAGGAGAGGATAGTTCTACAAATATTAACGAAGGGGGAGATCGGCATGGCAAACACACTCAAAGCGGCGTTGTTAGGCGTTCTCGCACTCATAGCCGCATGCGCAAGCACGCCCGACAGCGGCGACAAGCCGCGCCAGGGTTATTTCTTCGTCGGCGGGCGCTACGTCGAGACCGACAAGGGCCCGATGATGGCGCGCCAGATGTACGTGGAGTACCGGCTGCCCGAGGTGCAGACGCATCCGTACCCGATAGTCATGATCCACGGCGCCGCGCAAACCGGCACCAATTTCACCGGCACCCCCGACGGCCGCAAGGGCTGGGCGCAGTTCTTTGTCGAGCGCGGTTACGCGGTCTACGTGATCGACCAGCCCGCGCGCGGCCGCTCGGCCTACCTCGAATCGCTCGGCCCCAACATCCGCTTCTCCGCCGCGCAGCTCGAGCAGCGCTTCACCGCGCATGAAAAATTCAACCTGTGGCCGCAAGCGAAGCTGCACACGCAATGGCCGGGCACGGGCCAGCGCGGCGATCCGGTGTTCGACCAGTTCTACGCGTCGCAGGTGCAGTACATCGGCAGCAACGCCGTCACGCAGGAACTCAACCGCGACGCGGGCGCCGCACTGCTCGACAAGATCGGCCCCGCGATCGTGATGACGCACTCGCAGTCGGGCGCCATCGGCTGGCCGATCGCGGACGCGCGGCCCAAGCTCGTGAAAGGCATCATCGCGGCCGAGCCAAGCGGCCCGCCGTTTGCGGACGCGGTGTTCACCAATAATCCGTCGCGGCTGTGGGGCGTATCGGATATTCCCATGACGTACGATCCGCCGATCACCGAGGCGAAGCAGCTATCGGTCGCGCAGCAGGCGGTGGCCGACGGGCCCGACCTCGAGCGCTGCCGCATGCAGGCGGAGCCCGTGCGCCGCCTGCCGAATCTGGCAGGGATTCCGATCCTGATCATCGCGACCGAATCGTCGTATCACGCAGTGTACGATCACTGCACGTCGAAATATCTCGCGCAGGCGGGCGTTGCGAATACTTTCGTGCGGCTGGGCGACGTGGGCATCCACGGCAACGGCCACATGCTGATGATCGAGAAGAACAACCTCGAGATCGCCGATTTCATCGAGAAGTGGGTCGACAAGAGCGTGCGATAGATTCACCGCGTCAGCGCTGATCTCGCCCTCCCCTTCAAGGGGAAGGCCGGGATGGGGATGGGTGAATGCCGCGACCGTTTAAATTAAACCCATCCCCACCTCAGTCCTCCCCTTGTCCCCCAAGGGGACTTCCTTCGGGGCGAAGGGAGGATGAGGAATGTGCTAATTAGCGCGATGCGCGCCGCGCAGCGTGAACAGCGCAAGTCCGCTCACGATCGCGAACAGCCCGAGCGCGCTCAGGGCGAGCGACCAGTGCACGCCGATCACGCCGCCCAACACGCCGACGGTGATGCCGGCGAATGCGCGCATGCCGAGCCCCGCCATGCTGAAGAGCCCGATCACGCGGCCGCGGATATCGGCGGGCGCATTGATCTGCACCAGCGCCTGCGCCATCGAACTGAAAGACAACTGCATGAATCCCGCGATGAACAAGAGGCTGAACGCGAGCGGATAGTAAGTTGCCGCGGCGAAACCGCCGATCGCGCAGCACCACAACATCGCCAGTATAAACGCGGTTTTCGGTTTCGCCTTCAGCAGGCCGCGGCTTTCGAGCACCACGCCCGCGATGAATGCGCCCGCGGCATCGGCGGCGAGCAGCATGCTGTAGGCAAAGTCGGCGCGGCCGTGGCCGAGGTCGTGCGCGAATTCGGGCATCTGCGCCTGGTATGCATTGCCGATGAACAGCGATGCGCCGCCGGCGAGCAGAGTCATCGACACGATGGTTCGGTTGTGGGCGATGCCGCGGATCGCCGCCACGATGTCCGCGAGGCCGCGCACTGCGCTCGCGTGCGGCGCGCGCGGCTTGAATGGCGCTTTCCATAACCACCACAGCAGCGGAAGATAAATCAGCACGTTGAGGAGGATGCCGTGCGCGGGGCCGAAAGCGAGCATGAGCCCGCCGCCGACCGCCGGCCCCATCAACTGGCCCAGAATGCGCGCGGTCGCGGCAAGGCGCACCGCGCTTTGAAGTTGCGCGGGACCGACGATGTCGTGGATGAAAAGCTGGCTTGCCGGACCCCACAACACGCCGGCGAGACCGTGGATCACGAGCAGCACCATCGCGTGCCACATTTCGAGCGTGTCGGTGACGAACAGGTAACCCCAGACCAGCGACACCGCCATGAACAGCAGCATGCCGAGCTGGATGATGCGGCGCGGGTCGAAGCGGTCGGCAAGCGCGCCGGTATATACGGAGAACAGCAGGTACGGCAGCCAGTGCGAGACGACCGCAAAGCCGCCGAGCGACTGCGAATGAAATTTCTCCCACATCATCCAGTAGCTGATCACGTGCTCGATGTTGTCGGCCATCATCGCGAGCGCGGAGGTGAGGAAATAGGCGCGGAATGCCGGGTGGCGCAGCGCCGCGAACGATTTTTCGGAAGGGCCGTGCGACGGACTGCGGTCGGTGGTCAAGTGGGAACTTTCGTACGGGCTCGCGCGACCCCCTGCGCGGGCGCGACGACATTCGACAAGGCTGCGATAATAGACGAGCGGGCAAAAATTGGAAACCCGGCACGTCAGGTGGACGGCCGCGGCCGGCTTTCCGATCACGTAGCGAGGAGACGGCAAATCATGAGTGCGGCGCGTTTTAATTCAAGCCTGGGGACGGTGATCGCGGCGATGTTCGCGTGCGGTGCACATGCCCAGAGTTATCCATCGAAGCCCGTGCGCATCATCGTGCCGCTGGCGCCCGGCGGCAATGTGGACATCGTCGCGCGCTCGATCGCGCAGCAACTGACCGACAACATGGGCCAGCAGATCATCGTCGAGAACCGGCCGGGCGCCAGCAGCCTGGTCGGCACCCAGCTCGTGGCGAAAGCGCCCGCCGACGGTTACACGCTGCTTGCCATTGCCAACACGTTCGCGATGGTGCCGTCGATCGTGACCAATCCCGGTTACGATCCGCTCAAGGACTTCTCCGCGATCACCCTGACGTGCCTCGTGCCGCAGGTGCTGGTGGTCAATCCCGCGCTGCCGGTTAAAACGGTCAGGGAGCTGATCGCGCTCGCGAAGGCGCGGCCGGGCCAGCTCACCTATGCGACGTCGGGGCCGGGCGGTACGGGCCACATGGCGACGGAACTCTTCAGCCGCCAGGTCGGCGTGAAAATGCTGCACGTGCCGTACAAAGGCAACTCGCAGGCGCTTATCGACGTCATCGGCGGCCAGGTCATGCTGATGTTCGACCAGGTGAGCACGTCGGAGGCCTATATCAAGGCCGGCAAGCTGCGGCCGCTCGCGGTTTCCAGCCTTACGCGCTCGCCGATGTTTCC
>CAZEAX010000295.1:0-6266 GCA_964510405.1 uncultured Streptomyces sp.
CGCGCGGAGGTTCTCAAGCCCGATTCTAACGTGTAGACTTTTCGCAGTCATCCACGCAAAGTGAAACCATGCCGCTCCGACTTCTGTGTTGCCTCGCCTGCTGCGTGCTTGTCACGTCAGTATATGCGCAGAGTTATCCTGCCAAGCCCGTGCGCCTGATCGTGCCATGGCCGGCCGGCGGCACCACCGACATCCTCGGCCGCGTTATCGGCCAGAAATTGAACGAAGCATGGGGCCAGCCGGTCGTCATCGATAACCGCGGCGGCGCGGCCGGCAACATCGGCACCGAACTCGTCGTAAAAGCGCCGCCGGACGGCTACACGCTGCTGTTCGGCAACATGGGCACGCACGCAACCAACCAGTTCATGTACGGCGGGATGACGTTCGATCCGGTCGCCGACCTGGCGCCTATCTCGCTGATCGCGAACGTGGGAACCGTACTGGTCGTGCATCCGAACCTGCCGGTGAAGAACGTCAAGGAACTCGTGGCATTGGCGAAGAGCCGGCCGGGCCAGCTCGATTTCGCCTCGGGCGGGGTGGGCAGCTTCAATCAGTTGTGCGCCGAACTCCTGAAGATGGAGACCGGGATCAACATCGTGCACGTCCCGTATAAAGGCGGCGCGCCCGCGGTCGCCGACCTGCTGGGCGGTCACGTCGCCATGCTCTTTACCGGCGCACCCGTCACCATGTCGCACATCAAGGCCGGAAAACTCAAGATACTCGCGGTCACCGATTCGAAGCGCATCGGCGCCCTGCCCGACGTGCCAACCGTCGGCGAAACGCTGCCGGGTTACGAGTTCAACAACTGGTACGGATTCCTGGCGCCGCTGAAACTGCCGCGGCCGCTGCTGGACCGGGTGAACGCCGATCTCGCCCGTGTGCTCGCGTTGCCCGACGTGAAGGAGCGTTTCACCACGCTGGGTGCGGACATCACGCCCAGCACGCCCGAGCGCTTCGGTGCGGTCATGAAAGCCGACGCCGAGAAATGGGGCAAGGTCGTCAAAGCCGCCGGTATCAAAGCAGATTGATCGCAACGCCAACCGGGAAATTTAATGAAATCGTCACCATCGTTGCGCCTGCTCGCCGCCGCGCTCGTATTCTGCGCGGGAACCGCATATGCCGCGGAACCTGTCATCTCACCGGATGCGCGCGCGGCATTTGCGGCGATCAACGCGCATCCGCAGGTCAAGCAAGGCCTTGAGTTTCTCAAGGCCGACGACGCAGTCACTCTCGCCGAGCAGAAAGCGCTGGTCGCGATACCGGCGCCGCCGTTCAAGGAAAAGCTCCGCGCCGAAAACTTTCGCGCGCGGCTGGCCGCGCTGGGGCTGAAGGACGTGCGCATCGACGCCGAGGGCAACGCGATCGGCGTGCGCCCCGGCAGCGGCGGCGGGCCCAAGCTCGTGGTGGCGGCGCACCTCGATACGGTATTTCCGGAAGGCACCGACCTTACGATCAAGGAGAAGGACGGCAAGCTCTACGCGCCGGGCATCGGCGACGACACGCGCGGCCTCGCCGATCTCCTGTCGGTCGTCCGCGCCTTCAACGCGACGGGCATCAAGACGGTGGGCGACATCGTGTTCGTCGGCAACGTCGGCGAAGAAGGACTCGGCGACCTGCGCGGCGTCAAGGCGCTGTTCCGCGACGACAAGACCATCGACGGCTTCATCTCGATCGACGGCGCCGAGCCCGACCGCATCACCTATCTCGCGACGGGCAGCCACCGCTATCGCATCAGGTTCAAAGGTCCCGGCGGTCACAGCTTCGCCGCCTTCGGCCTGCCCTCCGCCATCCACGCGATGGGGCGCGCGATCTCGAAAATCGGCGACCTGGAAACCCCCAAGAAACCGAAGACAACTTTCACCGTCGGTACCGTGCAGGGCGGTACCTCGGTCAACGCCATCGCGGGCGACGCGGAAATGGAAGTCGACATGCGGTCGGACGACAACGCGCCGCTGCTCGAAATCGAAGCGAAGATACTTAAAGCCGTGAAGGACGCGGTGGCCGAGGAAAACGCGCGTTGGGGAAGCGACCAGATCACGGTCGACATCAAACTCGTAGGCGACCGCCCCGCGGGCATCCAGCCGCTCGAAACGCCCACGGTGCAAGCGGCATTCCTGGCCACCGCTGCCCTTGGATTGAAGCCGAGCGCGGAAGGCGCCAGCAGCACGGACTCGAATCTGCCGATCAGTCTCGGCGTTCCCGCAGTGACGCTCGGCCGCGGCGGCAAAGGCGGCGCCAATCACTCGCTCGGCGAATGGTGGGACCCGGCCGACGCGTACCTCGGGCCGCAGCGGCATTTTCTGACATTGCTTGCGCTCGTTGGAATCGACGGCATCGCGAAACCGTTGCTGCCCAGGAGACCGCCGCGGCAATAGCGACGACGCGCGGGACTACGCTTCGAGCATTGCCTGCACGGTGCGCGAATTAAATTCGCGCTGGTGCAGCACGTACACCACGGCGGCAGTGATCAAGATCATCAATACCGGGTGCAAAAACCACGACAGCGCGGCGACGCCGAAATAATAAGCGCGCAGCCCGTTGTTGAAGTTGCCGTTGGCGAAATTGATGATCAGCGTGATGCGGTCGATATGGGTCGCGTATTCCTCCGCGTTCGCCGTCTGCTTGTGCGTGGCGCCGATCAGAATGGAGCACAGGCCGAACTGGCGGATCGACCACGAGAACTTGAAGAACGCGTAGACGAAAATCAGCACCAGCAGCAGGATCTTCAGTTCCCACACGCGCTCGGACACCTGCTGCGCAAACGGCAATTCGGCGAGCACGCCGGCCGCCTTTTCGGCGTAACCCATCAGCGCCACCAGCGCGCCGAGGATTATCATGGTAGTCGACGCAAAGAACTGCGAGCTGCGCGTCAGATTGCGCGTAATGTTGATGTCCAGCATGCGGTTGTCGCGCTCGACCATGCGCGCGATCCAGTCGCGCACGAATCGATCCGTCAGCCGGCGCAACGCCGGCCGGTCGGTGCTGCGGTAATCCGAATACCAGACGTAGAATATCCACCACAACGCGAACCACGCGAGCGCCAGCATGTCGAGCCACGGCAGCGGCAGCTTGCCCAGTATGCTGTTCAGCGCGCTCATGCGAACAGCGTCAACACGCCGGTATAGCCGTACAGGCGGTTGTGCGAAATCTCGCCGTTGCAGAAAAACCCGACCAACGGGAATTCGCCGAACGCGGCCTTGATCATCTGCAGCTCCTCCGAATCCGGTCCGAACAGGTTGGCGCCGCGCCCCAGGCACGAATAGTAGACGCCGCCGCGAGGCTTCGTGTAGAGCCCCTTTTGCATGCTCTCGAGCATGCGCGTCATGTCCTCGGTCGCGGCCGCGGTATCGCGGCGGCAGAACATTATCGGCTTGCCGTTTTCGACGAGATCGCCAATCGCGACGATGCCGCGCGCCGGATCGATGCCAACGAGATTGCGCACCAGATAGTCGCCGGTGTCGGTGCCCGTGATCGGCAGGCCGGCGAAAATGACACCCCCCAGCCGGTTCAGGTCGCGGGCGAGCCGCTCGCCGGCGTCTTCCTTCAGCACGTCGAGCGCGGGGCGATCGTCGATCGTGACGATGATATTGCGCTGCGACTGCGTGATCGTGCGCTTGGGCCCGATCGGCGAGCAGCCCTGCGTGAGCCGCGTCGCGATCGTGATGTCGTCCGCGAACATCACACCGGAAATCCCGCCCTCGGTGATCTTGTCGGCGATCTGCGTGTTCTGCTGGCGTGAACTCGTGAGCCCCCCGACCACGAAGCCGCTTTCCAGCCGGGCGGCGAGGCCCGTGACGATCTCCGGGACTTCGCTGTTGCGCGGATCGGCGTGCACGATCGCGAAATTCGCCGGCCGCTCGCCGCACGTGAAGCGCTTGAGCGCGAGGTCATCCATCGAGCGCACGCCCGAAAACACCTTGAACGAGTCCGCGGAAAATTCGCCGAGCATGACCGCCATCGCGGGCTCGTCGAGATATTCGCGCCCGCTCGCGCAGATGCCCAGGCCGACGGTGCCGACCCAGTGCGCGACACCGGTGCGCTGCCGGAAAAATTCGAGGATATCGCCGACGTGATCCGTCAGCAGGTCGGTCACGTACAGAAAACCCAGGCTGGCAGGCGGTCCGGCAAGTTGTGCGAGGCACGCATTGGCGGCGCCCTGCCAGTCGGCACTGGCGGCGTGGGCAAAACGGAAGACGGGGGTCATGCCGCGTATTATCGCCGCGTTCCGCGCGTCGTGGCCAGCTACGTATTGCGGAGCGGCGGCCCCGCGACGCTATAATTGCCGCCATACCCAGCGAGAGGCGACCATGAATCTCGACCGTGTCGGCGCCGGACGCGATCTGCCCCACGAGTTCAACGTGATCATCGAAATCCCGATGAACGCGGACCCGATCAAGTACGAAGTGGACAAGGAGACCGGCGCGCTCTTCGTCGACCGTTTCATGTCGACGGCGATGCATTATCCGTGCAACTACGGCTATATCCCGCGCACGCTGTCCGGCGACGGCGACCCGGTCGACGTGCTGGTGTTAAGCCCGCTGCCGCTGATCAGCGGCGTGGTCGTGCGCTGCCGCGCGATCGGCATGCTGAAAATGACCGATGAAGCCGGCAGCGACGAAAAACTCCTCGCGGTCCCGATCGACAAGCTGTGCAACGTCTATCACAAGATCAAAACGCCGGACGATCTGCCGGCGCCGACCCTCGATCAGATCAGGCATTTTTTCGAGCACTACAAGGATCTGGAACCGGGCAAATGGGTGAAAGTCGAAGGCTGGCTCGGCCCTGACGAGGCGCGCAAGGAAATTCTGACCGGCGTCGAACGCTACGCGCAGGCGCCCAAAAAACCCATGTTTTGAGTGCCTGACACCATGATGAAACACGCGTGCGTTGCAGCCAGAATTGGTGATGGCGAGGCGCTGCCCGCGGTCACCGGTGCGCTGCGAAAGTAAACATCCGCCGCCATGAATCCGGCGCTTCTAGCAAACAACCGCGGCAAGCAGTAGCGCCAAATAAAAAGGGCGGCCCAGGCCGCCCTTTTTATGTCCTGCCATGCAGACGTCAGCGTTCCCGCTGCTGCTTGAACTGGGACTGCGAAATCTGCAGCTTTTCGAGCGCTTCCAGCTTCTGCAGGCGCTTGTCGATGATGTCGAGTATGCGCACGGATTCCTTGGAGGACGCCTGGAGGTTCGAAAAAACGCTGGTCCAGTCCATGTTGGCGATGGCGCGGCGCATGGCCTGCTGCTCCGCACGCATGGCCCGCATGGAATTGACCAGAAACGCCGTCGAGATCCCCGCCAGCACGAGCGTCAGGGTCAGCACTACGAGTATCGCGAGCAGTATTGATTCTGTGGTCATAAACATGCACTCCGCAACTTTGGTCCCTCCGCTGCGAATGATAGCCGATTCCGCGGAACCGCGTTGGAAGCTCCGCTGCGCTGCCCCGCGCCCGGATTGTGCGGGACGCCGCCCTGGCAGACTATTGCTCGGCCAGGGCTTTAAGCCGCGGATCGTCGGGGCGATCGGCTGACGCGGCCTTCCAGTATTTGCGCGCCTCGTCTTTGAGTTCCATTTGATCGAGCCACGCGGCATAGGCAACGCGCGTCGACAGCGGCGTCGACGCCGCGGGCCGCAGCGACTCGGCCTGGGCGCGCACGTCGGCGGGCGCTACCGCGAAATCGGCAGAACTCGAATATTTCCGGCCATCGGGCAGGCGCGCGGAAACCTCCCACGTATAAGCCACGCCTTCTTTCAGTGGAATACTGGCCGGCAATTTGAACGACGCAGCATCCAGATCCGCTTCGTGCACCGTGCGGCCGGTGTCGTCGGTGATTTCAATATGATATTTGGCGCCGGGCTGTATTTCCTGCCAGCGAAACTCGGGTTGTGCCTCGAGCGTCTTTGTCTTGTGCAGATTCAGCAGTTGAATTCGTGCACCGGTACGGAATCCGCGCATGACCATTGCGCCCTGTGCAACGCCGACCGGCTTGATGCGGACGGGAGCACCGCCTTTTCCCAGCGACGAACCGCGCTTTTCCGGCTTCGCGCCGCTCGTAACCTCGGGTTGTGCCGCTTTGAACACGATTGCCGCAGGCCCCTTGAATACATATTCGACGCCGGCGTCGAGGTACATTGCGACCAGCGTGGCACCTGCCGCCAGTTGCACCTGCGCCCCCGCGTCCAGTTCGGCGAGAATAGTCACGTCGCGCGGCCGGCCATCCGCAGCGACCGTCGCCTTGCCCTGCAGGTCGGTCACCATCGCAACACCG
>CAZEAX010000296.1:0-6253 GCA_964510405.1 uncultured Streptomyces sp.
GAATGCTTCGAGCATGCGAGCTCCGTCCAGGTCGAGTTGCTCGGCGATTGCGAGTGACCCCGGCACCATGCACACGCTCGCGTGCGTCACGCTCTTGGTGTAGTCGTCGTATTCGAGCGCGTGCGCGGAAACCGCGTTCAAATGACCGGCGAGCGGCGACGATGTCTTGTCCTTGTGCCCCACTACACTCGCCACAGGATTGCCGCCCATCTGGCGCGCGACCTCCAGCGAGATCAGCGCCGACGGATGGCGCGAACCGGCGAGCATCACCGCGATCGTATCGAGGAAGCGCAATTTCGCCGACGCGATCGCCGCCGCCGGTATGCTTCCCGCAGGGACATCTGTGGCAAATCGCGCGAGTTGTTCGGTAACGCCCATGTAAGCCTGCTCCCCTTTGTGCTGCCCCCACCCTAGCCCTCCCCCGCGCGCCACGCGCGCAAGGGAGGGAATGAATTAACGGAGTCCCTTCCCCCGCGATGCGGGGGAAGGCTAGGATGGGGGCAAGGTATACTTAGTTGAGAACTTGAAACTGCGAATGAAAACAATAATACCGCAGTTCACCTGACGAGCGATTCCCAGACCTTCTTCAGCCGCTTGATCGACACCGGAAACGGCGTGCGCAACTCCTGCGCGAACAGCGACACGCGCAGCTCCTCGATCTGCCAGCGAAAATCCTCGAGCGCAGGCTCGACTGCCCCCGCTTTGCGCAGCTTGTCGCTGCGGTCCTGATAGAGCTTCCACAATTCCGCGATGCTCGCGGCGTGCTTCTCGTCGCGCTCCGGATTGCCCGCAAACTTGTCGAGCCGTATCGTCATCGCCTTCAGGTAGCGCGGCAGATGCTGGAGCTGCTCCCACGGCGTCGCGCGGAGGAAACCCTTGTAGACGAGCCGCTGCAATTGCGCGCGAATGTCCGCGCCGACGCGATTGAGCGCTGAAGGCACGCTGCCGAGACGCAGGCTCGCGCGATGATGCTCTTCGGCGATCGCCGCGAACATCCGGCACGCCGCGTCGCGCACCGCCGGCAGGCGGGTGCGCGCGCGCTGCTTCTGCGCCTCGTACTCCTTCTGGCTGCGCGGCAACTCGTCTTCTCCAATAAACGCGCGGTCGCAAATCGCCGTAACGAGATCGGCTTTCAGATCGTCGGCATTCGCGATACCGCGCAACTGCATGACGGCCTGCGTGAGTCCCGGCAGCGATTTGTCGAGCTGCTTCATTTGCTCTCTGAGTTCGAGGCGCAAGAGACGAATCACGCCGGCGCGCATCGAGGCGTCCGCGGCATCGCGCGTGTCGAACAGGCGGATCGCCACACTTTCGCCTTCGTCCACCAGCGCCGGATAGCCCGTGAGCTTGCGGCCTGCCCGCTCGAACGAGATCTGCCCGGGCACGTCGCCGCAATCCCACGACGCGAGGCCCGTGCGTTCGATGCCGGGCTCGGCTTTGGCGAACGTAAGCTGCGCCGCCTGGCCCAGTTGCGCTTTGAGCGCGGGCAGATCGCGTCCCGTCGCGAGCTCGCGTCCCGCGTCGTCGATCACGCGATAGTTCATGCGCAGGTGGGCCGGAATGTCGGCGTCGTCCCAGATATCCGCGGAAACGATTTCACCGCTGCGCATCTTGACGTAACGGGCGAGCGCATCGAGCAATGACGCGGGTCCGCCGCTTGCCCCCATCCCATCCTTCCCCCGTTCACGGGGGAAGGAGTCATTTTCCTCGAGAAAGCGCGTCACCTGGTCCTGCAGGGGCAGCAGCTGTTTGCGGACCGCTTTCGGCAGTGCTTTGAAATATGCGCCGACCTTTTCGCGGATGAGACCCGGCACCAGCCATTCGAAAGGCGCGGCGTCGAGCTGGTTCAGGAGCGCCAGCGGCACGGTGACCGTCACGCCATCCAGCGGATGGGTCGGCTCGAAACGGTAGCGCAGCTTGAGCGGAGTGCCGTCGACGTCGAGCTGTTCCGGAAATTGCGCGGCGGTCACGCCTGCCGCGTTCTGGCGCATCAGGTACTCGCGCGTCATGAACAGCAGTTTCGGATTCGCGCTCTCCGCGTCCTGCCGCCACTTGTCGAAACCGGCGCCGTTATAGATGTCGGGCGGCACGATATCGTCGTAAAAGTGGAATATCGTCTCTTCGTCGACCAGCACGTCGCGGCGGCGCGCCTTGTGCTCGAGTTCCTGCACGTCTTTCACGAGCCGCTGGTTGTGCGCGAAGAACGGCGCGCGCGTTTCGTAATTGCCCGCGGTCAGGGCCTGCCGGATGAAGATCTCGCGCGCTTCGCGCGGATTGAGCGGCCCGTAATGCACGCGCCGCTTGGCGACGATGGTGAGCCCGTAGAGCGTCACGCGCTCGAACGCCGTCACCATTGCTCGCTCTTTCTCCCAATGCGGATCGAAATAGTGTTTCTTGATGAGATGGCCGGACATCGCCTCCAGCCACTCGGGCTCTATCTTTGCGACGCAGCGCGCATAGAGGCGCGTTGTCTCGGTGATTTCGGACGCCACCACCCATTTGGGCTTGGCCTTGCGCAATACCGAGCCGGGGAAAATCGCGAACTTGATGGCGCGCGCGCCGAGGTATTCGTCACCCTCTTCGCTTTTGAAGCCGATATTGCCGAGCAGCCCCGCCAACAGCGCGCGGTGGATCTGCTCGTAGGTCGCAGGCGTCCCGTTGACGTTCATCTTCAATTCGCCGACGAGCGAGTGAAGTTGTCCGTGGATGTCGCGCCATTCGCGCAACCGCCGGTGCGACAAGAACGACGCGTGCAGCTCGTCGATCAGCTTGCGGTTCGATTTCTTGTGCTTGACCGCCTCGCTGAAAAAATCCCACAGCTTGAGATAACCGAGGAAGTCCGAACGATCGTCGGCGAAACGCTCGTGCGCCTTGTCGGCCGCATCCGCGCGCTCGAACGGACGCTCGCGCGGATCCTGCACCGAGAGCGCTGATGCGATGATCAGGATTTCAGCAAGGCAGTTCTGCTGCTTCGCCGCGAGTATCATGCGCGCCACGCGCGGGTCGATCGGAAACTTCGCGAGCTGCCAGCCGATATCGGTCAGCGCGTTGTCTTCATCCACCGCACCCAACTCGGCGAGCAGTTGATAGCCGTCGGCGATTGCGCGCGAGTTCGGCGCTTCGAGAAAAGGAAAGCGCTCGACCTCGCCGATCTTGAGCGACTTCATGCGCAGGATCACCGCCGCGAGCGAGGTGCGCAGCACTTCCGGATCGGTGAACTCGGAACGCGCGGCGTAGTCGTCCTCCGCATATAAGCGCACGCAGATCCCCGCGGCGACGCGCCCGCAGCGGCCGGCGCGCTGATTGGCGGACGCGCGCGATATCTTTTCGACCTGCAGCTGCTCGACCTTGTTGCGGTAACTGTAGCGGTTGACGCGCGCAAGCCCCGTGTCGATCACGTAGCGTATGCCCGGCACCGTGAGCGAAGTCTCGGCGACGTTGGTCGCGAGCACGATGCGGCGCGCGCCGTGCGGCTTGAACACGCGGTCCTGTTCTTCGAACGAGAGCCGCGCATAGAGCGGCAGGATTTCCGCGCCCTTCGGATGATGCTTGCGCAGGAGTTCGGCCGTCTCGCGGATTTCACGCTCGCCCGGCAGGAACACGAGCACGTCGCCGGAACCGGTGCGAGCCAGATCGTCCACCGCATCGACGATCGCGTCTTCCATGTCCTGCTCCTCTTCGTCCTCGTCTTTCGATTTCAACGGCCGGTAGCGCAACTCGACCGGATACATGCGCCCCGAGACTTCGATCACCGGCGCCGGCTTGTCCCCGTGTGCGAAATGCTTCGCGAAACGCTCCGCGTCTATCGTCGCCGAGGTGACGATCACCTTGAGATCGGGACGCTGCGGCAGGATCTGCTTGAGGTAGCCGAGCAGGAAGTCGATATTGAGGCTGCGCTCGTGCGCTTCGTCGATGATCAGCGTGTCGTACGCTTTCAGCAGCCGGTCGCCCTGCGTTTCGGCGAGCAGTATGCCGTCGGTCATGAGCTTGATGTACGTATCGGAAGAGACGCGGTCGGAAAAACGGATCTTGTAGCCGACCGCCTGACCCACCGACGACTTCAATTCCTGCGCGATGCGCGACGCGACCGTGCGCGCGGCGATGCGGCGCGGCTGCGTGTGGCCGATCAGGCCGTGCACGCCGCGCTTGATATCGAGACAGATTTTCGGCAGTTGCGTGGTTTTGCCCGAGCCGGTCTCGCCGCACACGATGACGACCTGATTGGCCTCGATCGCCCGCGCAATTTCCTCGCGCCGCGCGACGACCGGCAGTTCGTCCGGATAGGACGGACGCGGCAGGTTGGCGAGCCGCTGTTGGGGGTCGCGAGGTCGGTTCATGGGAGGGGCGCATTGTACCGCAGAGCACGCGCAGGACCGGGTTGACGTTTTGGTATACCAACGGTATTCTGCGCGCATGTCATCGGTAGCCGCGCGCAAAATCACCCCCGCCAACGCGGGTTCGGGCCTGTACGAAAAGCTGAAGCTGATGATCCTCGACGGCGAACTGGCCGGCGGCGAGCCGCTGGTCGAACGCCCGCTCGCCGAGCGCCTGGGTGTCAGCCGCACGCCGGTCAGGGAAACGATCTTCCGGCTCGAACGCGAAGGCCTCGTGCGCGTGATCGAAGGCAAGGGCGCGTTCGTCGCGTCCTACACGATCGAGGACATGATCGAGATTTACGAGATGCGCGAAGGCCTCGAGCCGCTGGCCGCGCGCCTCGCCTGCTCGAATCTGGACGAAGATCAACTCGATCATCACGAGGAACAATTAAGCCGCTATCGCGCGCGGCCCGCGCTGCGCCAGGAAGATCCGGGAAAATGGCGTAGGCTCGGGCGCGATTTTCACAACATGTTCATCCATGCCTCGAAAAACACGCGCCTGATCCGCGCGATCGAGGGCATGCAGCACCAGATCGAATTATTCCGCGGGCTCGGCCGCACCATCAATCCGCGCACCGATCTGAAAAGCGCGGTCGAGGAGCATGGCGAAATTCTGCAGGCGCTGCGCGCGCGCAATCCGCAGCGTGCCGAGAAAGCCGTGCGCGCGCATTTGCAAAACGGTTTGCGCTACCGGCTGGAAGCGCTGCAGGCAAAACGTTAGTTACGCGTCGACGGCCGCGGGCGGCATCGCCTGCCCGCGCGGCGCTTTTTTTCTGCGAGGAGAAGACTTGTGAGCGAAGAAGCGGCAATCAGCAAAGTGTGGGAATCGATACCCGTCGGCGACGATCTCGGATCGCTCGATTACGTGCTGACGGCGCAGATGGTCGCCGACTACCGGCGCGTGGTGGACAACCCGCACGCGGCCTATCCGACCGTCGCCGCGCGCCATCCGGCCAATCTCTTTTATCGCAAGTACGCGGCCGTGATGCGCGTGCCGAACATGGGGCACGATTCCGAATACTTTAATCCGCCCGTCGCGGACAAGCGCATCACGATCACCGGACGCATCGCGGACAAGTATATCCGCCGCGGCAACACTTACCTGATCGTCGAAGCGACCGCGGTCGATGAAGACGGCCGCCTGATCGAAAGAAGCCGGCTCGTGGGCCTTGCGCGCGAAGTCGGCAAAGAGGCGGCGCACGCGAACATCGCCAGGAAATGGGGGACATGATGGCGGCGCAACTGAATGTCGGCGATCGCCTGCAACCGGTGACGCATGAAGTGACCGACGACAAGATGGTCGAATTCGAAAAAGTGGTGTGGGACCGCGGCCGCAATTCGCACAGCGACATCAACGTCGCCAAGGCGGATGGAATTCAACGCACCATCGCCTCCGGCCAGAACCAGATGGCGTTTCTGCACGAGATGATGGAGCGCAATTTCGGCGATGCGTGGGTTTACGGCGGCAAAATCTCCGCGCGCTATATCCACCCGGTCTACGCCGGCGACCACCTGACGGCGAATGGGCTCGTGACGGAAGTTAGCGTGGTAGACGGCAAACCGCGCGTGACGCTGCAGATCTGGTGCGAGAACCAGGACGGCCGCAAGACCTCGGCGGGCACCGCGAGCGCCGGACAGCCTTCGGACGCGCGCAGCTGGATTAAGGCCGCGTCATGACCACCGGCGCATTGGAAGGCGTGCGTGTCATCGAGTTGACGCACGCGTGGGCGGGCCCGTACTGCGGAATGATGCTCGGCGACATGGGGGCCGAAGTCATCAAGATCGAGAATCCGCGCCAGAAAACGGAGGCGCGCGGCGGCTATCCGTACGTCGGCAACGAGAGCGTGCTGTTCATGATGCTCCACCGCAACAAGAAG
>CAZEAX010000297.1:0-6248 GCA_964510405.1 uncultured Streptomyces sp.
GAGATAATTGACATTACTCACGATGCGCAGACCCGGCTTGACGTCGAAATCGGCGCCGACCCCCAAGAGGTGCAGCCCCGGATTGGTAAAGTTCGACTGGCCGAATTCACGCGACGAACGCAACGAAGGCAGAATACCGTTGCGCATCGACAGCGCGACGCCGCCGCCGCCGACCAACGGCACCGCCTGGCGTATCCAGTAGCTGGTATCGGCGCCCGCAAACTGCGGATTCTCCAGCACCGCATCGAAACCCTGCGCCTTGCCATCGTATGGATCCTTGTCGCCCGATGCGTACAGGCCGCTCGCCCGCAGGCGCACCCAGTCGAAGTCACGCGAAACTTCGATGGCGCCGAAAAACGCGCTGATATCCTCCTGCTGGCCGGAAATCTGCCCGCGGTCGTCCCTGCCGACGGCGTAATAAGCGGATGCAGTGACATTCCATTTGCCGATGTGGCCATCGCCGTTGTAGCCGAGATAAGTCACGTCGTAATTGTGCGGCCGCCCGCTGCCGAACACGGCCGGGCGCTCGAGAAATCCGTTCGCATTGTAGGCATCCGGACGGTCGCCTTCTCGATTGCGGTTGTAGAGCACGATCCCCTGCGAGGTGAAACCAGGCAGCAGCGAATCCTGACGATACAGGTTGAACAAAAACGAATCGTCCGCCCGCATTTGCTTGGTAACGTCGTTGAGGCCGCTGTTGGTGTCTTTAGTCAGGCGTCTGAACCACGCGGCGTTGTATTGCCACTGGTTGTTGTCCCGAATGCCGAAGAGGCGCACGCCGAACGGTTGATCCAGGAAAAGAAAGCCGCGGAAATCCGCCGAGAACGGCTGCACGCCCACTCGTATGCTGTCGAAATCGTAGCGCGGCGACGCGTCGCGCAGGTGTTTGTCGACGAACAATTCCTGCACGCCGACGAAGTTGTCGTTGCGATCGAGCCCGTTCGCCGGATTGACATTCACGCCGCGCACTTCGTTCGTGCTTACGCGGTTGAAGTTGACGACCGGCACGAAGCGGAACTCATACTCGGGCGGCTTGAACGTCGTATCGCCCTTGATCAGCGAAAGACTGAGAATGGCCGTTTCCGAGAAAACCGTCTGGCGTCCATTCCCGAACGTGTTGTTCGAGCCGGGGCTCTGCGTGGACTGCGCGCCAACCGGCACCGGCAGGCGGTGTCCCTCGACGAGCGAATCCGACACCGCCGTCATATTGAAAAACCAGTCTTCCCCAAGTTCCTTCTGCAAAACGGGCAGATCGCCCTTGAGCACATTCGGGTTGTACGGATCGAGCGGCTTGTACGGGAGCAAGCCCAATTCCTTGACCAGCCTCCACCGGTCACGAACCGGGACTTCCTCGCTGATATAAAGCGGCGACGGCGGTTTCACCCGGGTCGGATCGATGACCGGTAAACGCGGTTCAATCGGCGCGCCCTGCGGCCGCTGGCGCTCGACAGGCGGCTCGGCCGTTTTACCAGCTTCCGTCTGCGCCGCAAGCTTCTCCGGCGACAGCGACTCCGGCACGCGGGGATCGGTCGACCCCGCTTCGTACGCGATGCGGCGATCGGCGGGAAACGGTCGCACTACCATCGACAGTCCCGTAGCAGCTGCCGCATTCAGCACCCAGCCTTCTTCGCCCGCAACCCGTTTAATTCGGTACCAGTCGCCGGACTTCTGGTCCGCTTCGACTTCGATGCCCTGCTCGAGCCGCCCCACTACCAATGCCGTCGCGTCGGGCTTCTCGTAAATCAGCACTTCCGGCACTTCGACGTGCAACAGATAACGCTCCGGCGCTGGCGCCTTGGCCGGCGCCTGTTCCGCAGGAACCGCCACCGGTGCCTGGGCGATTTCAAATGCCGGAATCAAGCGAACTGACGAAGGCGCCTCAACCTCTGCGTGTGCTGCCTGCGCCTGCACAGATTCGACCGGCTCCGGAACCTGGGCCGCTTCTGCCGATGCTGGCTCCGGCGCTGCTTCGATCGAGTCAGGCACCCGCATTATTCCGCTAGGTGCCTGCGTTTGCGCGAGCAACGTCGCCGGCGCGCTTGCAGCCAGCGCGGCGAGCGCAAGGACAGGGAGCAACAGCGCGCGCAGGTTATATTCCATTGCAGACATTCGTCGCCGTGGTGTCGAGAAACGGTGCAACCGGACAATTCACGTAACGCAATTGCCCGCCCGGTATTCCGCCAATCGTATCGGCGCGGGTCGCGGCCGGTGCATTCGCAAGTCCGGTGCCGAGTGTGGCACCCGCATTGGCGAGACCAAGGAACGCGACCATGTCGTCCTGATCGATGCCGTCGCCCGAAATGCCGATTGCACCAACAAGAGTCGCGCCGCGATAAATTGGCACGCTCCCGGGAAAGATCTGAATTCCATTGGCCACTTCCGGCGCCGTACTGCAAGGCCCCCCAATGAGACCGCCGACAAGATTGGTGACAACTTTGGTGATGACAAGATCAAGCTGCAAGCCGTCGGTGAACGGACTCCACTGGGCATATGGTTTCGATAAAGGTCCCGGGCCGTTGCCGTTAATACCGTCGGGCAGAAACGGCCGCGCGAGATTGCCGACTGCGCGATTGCTATAGGCAATGCCGTTGGTCAACGCTCCGCCAATCAGCCCCTGCATGGCCGTGACGTAGGCGGGAATATTGGGCGTGTAACCCAGTACGGCAGCAGGCGCCAACGCATTCAGCGTTGCTGCCGCCGTGGTCTTGGAAAACAGCAATGCACTGCGTGCCTTCTGGATGGCGACGTCGGTGCCGAACACCGGCGCATCCGGCGTGCGAATGATGCCGAGGATCGCCGCATTGGTATCCACCACCGAAACAGTCACCTGTGCCGGCAAGCCGAGGGGCACGCGAATCTGCGCGCGCGCGCGATTGGCGATCTTGATCCCTTCGGCGAGGATGCGAGTCACTTCCGCCGCGGTGAGTTGCCCGTCGGTGCCGGCGATCGGCGGAAACCGATTCACGCCGGCGCCATTGTCGAGCACATACGCGCCCAGCCCGGCGAATGCCGGCGTTGTAGTGTCGAGCCGGAATCCGGATGCGGGCAAACTGAACGCAACACCCGCGGTGACAGCCGCTGCGGCTTTGTACGCCCCCGCTGTTACATACGCACCTCCCGCCGGCAGGGCGGGCGCGGTTGCCGGATTCGATACGATCGCTTCCGAATCCACGAAACGAAAAGTCCGACCGTCCGCGGTAATGTGGTCGGCGCGACGATTGACCGGCGCAGCGAAACCGCTCGTACCCGCCACTGCGACCAATTCATCCGGATTCTGATCGACGTCGTTGATATTCAGATCCAGGCCGTAAATCCCGTCGGCGATGACACCGATCCCGCCCACGACGATGCCATTTTTGTAAAGCGGCAAACCGCCCGGATCCGCCGCAAGTCCTAGGGGCGAAGGCTTCGGCCCGGCCGTACCGGCCGCGATGACGTCGGAACACGAAAGCGACGAAAACTGCACGCCGAAGAGCGGACCGCCGGGCGAACCGATTTCGCCCGGATTGAAGTTCTCCTGCACGATCTGGTTCGCTGTACGCGTCGTAAACGCATTGCCCTCGGAAGACAGATAGGCGCCAGTGACCGCCTTGCTGATCGCGGCATACGGCGAGAACGCGGCCCCCAAACTTGCACCTTCGAGTCCACCGACTACCCCGCGTCCGCCGGAAATCGTGAACCCGCCCGCACCTGTCATCTGGAAAACGCCCAACACATTGCCCGAGCGATCGACGACTGCAATCGTCGCCGCCAGCCCGCGCGCCTGCGATTCCTGCACGGCCTGACTCACGATGCGATTGACTTCCGCGACGGTCAGCGCAGTCGGATTTGCGGCCGCGCAGCCCCCCGTACAACCGGGAGCATTCAGCGTCGGGCCGCCGTCGCCGCCGGCACCGCCGCCGCATCCCGCCAGCATGGCCACGAGCAGCAATCCGGCAATCCGTATCATTTCCTTCCCAGCGGCAACATCTGCGCCTGCATCACGCCATGCCAGTAGTCACTGCCCTCGTGAAATTTGTGGCAGGTGGCGCAATCCGACGTGACCTTGCCAGTAACCGGCCGGGCGCCGACATGGCATTCACGGCATTTCGTGATGTCCGGCATCGCGATGTGCTTGGCATCCTTCGACTGCGATACGTCGTGGCATTTGGTGCAGTACTCCGTGGTGTGCTTGGCGTGGCTGAACAGCGCCTGCGGCATCCAGACCTGCGCGACGCGCACCGGCGCAACCTGCCAGCCCACGCTGTCCTGCTTGCGGGTCACTTCGTGGCAAGTCGAGCAAACCTTGCGGGTCTCGAACAACTCGCGCAATACAACGTTTGCCCTCTGATCGGCGATTCGCAGCGCCGCCTGCCGTTCCTGATACGTGAGCACCGCACCCGGCCGCATACGCGGCAGGTCCTTCGGCGGAGTGACGTCCGGCGGCACATCGCCAAGCACGAGACGGGCGTAAAACTCGCGCAACATTGTCGCGATTTCCGCCTCGTCGCCGTGCACTACCTGCCGCTTGGTGACTTGCGGTTCGAAGGCGAGCGAATGGCAGCGCTGGCAATGCTGTTCCATCGACACGGGCACCATCAAGCGGCCGCCCACGTCCGGCTTATGGCAGTCGTTGCAGTGGAGCACGGTGCGCCGGCCCTGCGCGTCGCGCGTGCCGGCGACGTCGCGCTTGCCTTCCGGATCGCGCACGCCGCCTGGATCGAGGTGAAGCTGGTGGTTGAACTTCAGGTTCGAGCGCTCGACCATGTCGGGCGAAGCAGGCTTGCCCTGGCGCACGCGCCGGATTACGTCGGGTTTGTCGGCATCCAGCAGCGAAAGCCTGAATTCCGGGTGCTCGGTGCGGAAGTCCGTCGCTTTTTCCGATTTCGCGTCCGCGGCCACACTCTTCACGTCGCGATGGCAATCGGCGCATTGCTCCTGCGCGCGCGGCGCCATTTGCATACCTTTGTGATCGCGGTGACATTGGGCGCAGCGCGTGTCACGAAACGCCTGCCCCTGCTTACCGGTAAGTTCGGCTGCCGGCACATGCTCCTTGATCGTCTTGTGACAGGCGATGCATGACAGGTCGCGCACCTGGATGAACGGGAACTGATGGCAAGCGCGGCAATCGGCGCCGAACGGCTGGTGACTTCGCGAAACAGGGCCGGGATTCCATGCCTGCACAAACGTCTCCGCGGTGGCGCGCACAATCTCCGGGACGCTTCCGGCCGCCGATTTCGAAGCGGCCGCCCGATACCCAAGCACATCCGGCGCGATCGGAACCAGCAGGCACAAGAGCAGCGTGCCGAAGAATCCAAGATAGGCAAGCCGACGCTTGGACAGGCGCGGCGGTTGCAACCCGTATCGGCGGCCATCGAACGACTGCAGCGGCGCTACGAGCGTGACCGTCAGCGCCAACGGCATGCCCGCCGGCGGCGTTTCCAGTTCCAGCAGATAAGGGCCGGCCTCAATGCGGTCGCCTACTGCCAGCTTTGCGCCGTCAACCGCGCGGCCATTTACCTGAACGCGACCGGGCTCGGCTTCCAGCGTTGCGCCGGACTCCGACACGGTAATTTGCGCGTGCTGCAGCGCAACCCGCGGATCGGGCAAATGGATCTGGCACTGCGTGCCGCGACCGATGTTGATCGTGGGCCCCGCGACTCGCTGCTGATCCCGCTGCTGCTGGCCGCGGCGATTTATGCTGATATAAGTGACTAGAATATCCATCGCGCGCGCGGCTGACGCTACCAGAAATAGAAAACGGAAATTATGTGCGCGGTCAATGCGGCGAGAAGCGCAAACGACAGCGGCGCGTGAACATATAGCCAGACCTGCATCTGCGCGCGGAGCTGCAAGTCGCGCCGCACGCGATCCGTGAGCGAGACGATGCGCGACATCTCCGAGACAAGTTGCTCGTGCGCCTTTGCCTGTTCGGCCGAATAGCCACGCACGCCCATCTTCAGCAGTTCATCGCGCGCGACACGCATGGGGTGGGCAGGGTCTATGCCAGCCAGCTGGCGCCGGAAACTGCCACCCAGCGCCGTTTTTTCGGCCGCGCGTTTGGACGCTTCCGAAAACAGGGTGTTGACCGCGTCCGGCAGATCAAGCGCAATGCGTTTGCATTTGCGTAGCAACTTTTCTGCCGCCGCCTTCTCAATTAGGTCTCCGCTCGTGACGTATGACCGAGAACAGGCAACCTCGCTCCGAATTTGCTCTTTGTAGCGAAAATCGGTGAGGAAAAAAACTTCGGAATGCAATACCAAGCAGAG
>CAZEAX010000298.1:0-6240 GCA_964510405.1 uncultured Streptomyces sp.
GAATGCCTCGATCTCCCGCTCGTAAATTGCAGTCGGCGCGAAACGCTCGACGGTTTCACCCGCCGCAGTCTGCATGCGCAGCACGTGCTCGTCCGCCCACCGGAGTGCCGAGGTCGTCAACATGCCCTTGCTGCCCTGGATGCGCAAATCGTTGCCGGCGTACGGGATTTCGCGACTCGCGCGCACGACCACATGACAACCGTCGCCGAGCATGCCGAGAATTGCGATGGTCGAGTCCGCAACGCCCAGCCGCCGGTCGGGATGCGAGTAGGCGAACAGCTCGCGCACTTGCAGACCCGTCAACCATTCGACCTGGTCGAACAAGTGCACCGCCACGTCGAACAGGACTCCGCCCTGGCGCGGGTCGTCGCGCCACGCGCCATGCTGGCGCAGCGGCGCGATGCGCTCGAACAGCACCGCGCGCAACTCGCCCAGCGCGCCGGACTGCACGATCTCGCGCACGCGCACGAGGATTTCCTCGAGCCTAATCTGGAAGGCGACGCGCAAGTGCACACCGGCGGCACGGCACGTGTCGACCATCTCGCGGCCGTGTTCAACCGACATGGCCAGCGGCTTTTCGCACAAGACGTGCTTGCCCGCGCGCGCCGCGGCCAGCACCATCCGGTGGTGGTCCGCATTCGGCGTGGCGATGAATATCGCTTCGACGTCGCCGGCGGCGGCCAGCTCCTCGATGCTGCCGTAGCAATTTTTCACGCCGAACTGCCTCGCGAACGCGCGCGATTTCACCGGCGCGCTGCCCACGCAGCCAACCAGCGTGGAATGCGCCGAACCGGCGATGGCCGGTGCGATCTGCTGATACACCACTCCACCAAGGCCGATCACGCCCCAGCGGACGGCGCTTCCATTTTGCGACAAGCAGGCGCTCCGGTCTGGTTGAAGAGGATGGCTGAGTATAACAAGAACAATTTCGCGAAAACGCGCGGCGCCGGCCGACGCGGCGCTTTTCGCCGCCGCGCGATTGACGTATATTTCGAAACAAGGGAGTAACGCAAAACATGCAAGGCAAATACCGCTGGCCCGACGGCGTGCGCTGCGTGGTCACGCTGACCGTCGACTTCGACGGCCCGTCGCACGAAACCGGCCGCCAGCTGGCGCCCTTGGGTGTCAACTCCCACGGCCGCTACGCGGGGCGACGCGGCGTCTACCGTTATCTCGATCTCTTCGAGAAGCACGGCATTCCAAGCACGTTCTACGTGCCCGGCTACGATGCGGAGTGCTATCCGCAGGTGGTCAAGGATATCCACAACCGCGGTTTCGAGGTCGGCGCGCACGGCTACCTGCACGAAAGCTGGGACGTCGGCGCGGACGAGGAGATGCTGCTCAGGAAATCGCACAAGATACTGACGGACCTGCTGGGCTCGCCGCCCCTCGGCTGGCGCTCGCCGTCGGGCCGCAAATCGGGCCGCACCGTGCAGGTATTGAAGGACCTCGGCTACATCTACGATTCGAGCGACAAGGATTACGACCTGCCCTACGTCGTGCGGGTCGACGGCAAACCCGTCGAAGGCATGATGGAACTGCCGAGCAGCGCGTTCAGCCTCGACGATTTTCCGTTTTATAAATACAGCATGACGCCGCCATCGGAAGTGCTCGCGCACTGGCAGCAGGAGTTCGACACGCTCTACAACGAGAACGGCTATTTCATGCTGATGGTGCATCCGCGCAGCGGCTGGGGATCGGGCACGCCGGCGCGAGCGCGCATCATGGAAGACATGATTCGCTATATCAAGGGCCATGCCGGCGTGCGGTTCTTCAACGTCGGCGGGCTCGCGCGCTGGTGTCTCGACAACCGCCAGTATTTCGATTGAGGCGGCCATGACTGCATATTCAATGTGGCCTCCGGGCAAGACGTGCGCCGTCGTGGTCACCGTGAACTTCGACGCCGAATCGGTCGATCTGCACGAGGCAAAACCGGAAAATCTTTACGGCAAGTACTCGTACGGCCGCTACGGCATGCGCGCCGGCGTCTGGCGGCTACTCGACGTGCTGCGCGACCACGGACTCAAGGCGACGTTCTTCGTGCCGGCGCTGGACGCCGAAAACAATCCCGCCGCCGTCGCAGCGATACTCAAGGACGGACACGAAATCGGCGCGCGCGGCTATGCGTTCGAAGACCACAGCAAGCTCGGCGCAAACGAACGCGCAACCCTGGAACGCGCGCACCACGCGCTGATCGGAATCACCGGTGTCGCGCCCGTCGGCTGGCGCGCGCCGTTCGGCCTGCTCACGCGCGCAACCTTCGGCCACCTCGCGGACCTCGGCTATCTCTACGACAGCAGTTTTCAGGATGACGACTATCCATACGTGGTGGAGTGCGCGCCGGGCAGGCGCATCGTCGAGTTGCCAACTTTCGAAGCGCTGACCGACGCGACGTTCTACAACCCGCGCCATTCGCACAGCCGCGCGCTGAAAGTGTGGAAAGAGGAATTCGCCGCGATGTACGACGCTGGGCATTGCGTGAACCTCACGCTGCATCCGCGCGGCGATTACGGGTCGGGACGCGCGGCGCGCGCACGCGCCGTCGACGAATTCCTGACTTACGTTGCGCGCCACCCGGGGGTGTATTTCGCGACCTGCCGCGAACTCGCGGACTGGTGGCGCAACGCGCATCCGGCCACCGAGCCCGTCGGCGCCAATCTCGCTCCGTTCGACGCGCGTTTAGCGCGCGGCTGACACGTCGCGAACAGAGCTAGACTGAGTAAGCCACGGGTTGCCCGACCGCCAGTCCCAGTTTCGCCGCCGCGCTGCAACCATTGCCGGCGATCTCGACCAAGCCCAGGCTGTTTTCATACCAGAACGTTCGACCGGCAGGCGCGGTCGAAAATACCCGCGCATATTCCAAGGCCGCGCCACCCGCCACCACACACGTATCGCGCGCCAGCGCGTGTGCCCGCAGGCCAGTAAATGCATTGCCGTAATGGTCGATATAAATGATTTCGGCAAGGTCGATCGCGCCCAAATCGACTTGCAAGCGGCCGACCCGCGCCGCCTTGCCGGTCGGCGATTCGCTGCGCGCAAGCGCCGCCGCGACCGGCGCGAACAAGTCGCGGCCGTGAAACGACGGACTCATATGTTCCGGCTGCCACGTGATGCGCCAGACCGCTGCCGTCGCAGCTCGCGCGGCCAGCACCGACAACAAGCCGTTATCGGGTCCGACAAACCAGCGCCGGTCGATTTCTACCGCGACCGCAGCGCGCGGCCCGCCGACTCCGGGGTCGACGACCGCGAGCGTCACGCTGCCCGGCGGAATTTTCGCCGCCAGCGCGGCCAGCAGATGGGCACTCGCCCGCACGTTGAACGCGGGCGCTTCGTGCAATAAATCGACCACCGGGATGCCCGGCGCCTTGTGCGCAAATACGGCCTTGAGCTGGCCCACGTACAAATCCGCGGCGCCGAAATCGGTGAACAGGAAGATACCCATGGGCGAGCCGCCGCGCCGCCGTTATGCCAGTGCGGCGCCGGGTGGCGAGGCAACGTTTGCGACGTAGGTGCGGTAAATTTGCGGGAGCCGCTCGAGTACTGCATCTTTGCCCAGCACATCGCTTTCGCCCAGCGTTGCCGCGATCAGCTCGGGCGTGAGCAGCTCCAGTGCGACGGACGCAACCGGCGCAAAGCTCAGGTGCCAGGGCTCGGTGTGAACGCCGCCCCGGTACTCTGCGTAGGGCCTGAAGAAGTCGAAGCGCGCGATATTGTCCCCAAGCCATTTATTGAGCTTATTGAAGACGCCGCCCGCCGCGTATTCTTCCGGGACAAGACGATAACGGTAATCCTCCGGCATGGCGGCGCGATCGATCACGTCGATGTCGGTGCCCCAGTGATGGCGGCTGGCTCCCGGCAGCGCGCTCCAGCACAGGATGCCCTCGATCAGTTCACTATTGCTGAGGCTTGCGTGGTCACGCACGTTGCCATCCGCGTCGTAGAGCGGGCGCTCGCCGCGATATTTCATGTTCCAGATGCGAAGTTGCGCCGCGAAATCGCGAAACCCGCTCGCGATTTGAAGATCGATGCCCGCGTCGGCAGCTGCCGCCTTGAGTGCCAGGAACGGGTCCAGCGCATCGCGATGGATGGCGGCGCGCAAATCGTCGCGCTGAATGACGTGCGTCGTCGCGCGCCCGGTCAATTCGAGTTCGTTCAACATGAGGGCATTCTAAACCCTGGCGCGGGGACAATAAAAAAGCCGGCGCGAGGCCGGCTTTTCAAATGCTTCCATCTTTTTATTATGCCGCCTTGGCAGGCGCTTCTTCTTTTTTATCCTCGGCCACCTCAGGGCGGTCAATGAGTTCCACCACCGCCATCGGCGCGTTATCCCCCTTGCGAAATCCGAACTTCAGTATGCGCAGATAGCCGCCGTTGCGCGCGGCGTAGCGCGGGCCAAGCTCGCCGAACAGCTTGGTGACAATCTCGCGGTCGCGCAGACGGTCGAACGCGAGCCGGCGGTTGGCGAGCGAGGGCGATTTGCCGAGCGTCAGGATCGGTTCGGCAACGCGGCGCAACTCCTTCGCCTTGGGCAAAGTGGTCTTGATGACCTCGTGACGCAGCAGCGACACGGTCATGTTGCGCAGCATGGCCAGACGATGGCTGCTCGTGCGGTTGAGTTTTCTTAGTCCGAGGCGGTGACGCATGATGAATCCTTTGTTATACCTTTTCGAGCCCGACGGGCGGCCAGTTTTCGAGCCGCATGCCGAGCGTCAACCCGCGTGACGCGAGCACTTCCTTGATCTCGTTCAGCGATTTGCGGCCGAGATTCGGCGTTTTCAGCAATTCGGTTTCCGTGCGCTGGATCAGGTCCCCGATGTAGTAAATGTTTTCGGCCTTGAGGCAGTTGGCCGAACGCACCGTGAGTTCGAGGTCGTCGACCGGCCGCAGCAGGATCGGGTCGATCTGCTGGGCTTTCGGCTGCTCGATCTGCACCGGCGTGCCTTTCAGATCGGCGAACACTACGAGCTGGTCGACCAGGATGCGCGCCGCGTAGCGGATCGCTTCTTCCGGCTCGATTGCGCCGTTCGTTTCGATATCGATGATCAGCTTGTCCAGGTCGGTGCGCTGCTCGACGCGCGCGGACTCAACCTGGTAGCTTACGCGGCGCACCGGGCTGTACGAGGCGTCGAGCACGATGCTGCCGACCGCGCGGCTGACCGCGCCTTCGATCTGCTCGCCGCGGCTGGTACGCACCGCACCGGGCACGTAGCCGCGGCCGTGTTCGACCTTGATTTGCATGTCGAGCTTGCCGCCGGCCGTCAGATGCGCGATCACGTGATCGGGATTGACGATTTCGACGTCGTGCATCGGCTCGATGTCACCCGCGGTAACGACGCCTTCGCCCTGTTTTTTCAGGATGAGTTCGGCTTCCTCACGGTTGTGCAGCTTCAGCACGATACCCTTCAGGTTCAACAGGATGTCGACCACGTCTTCCTGCACGCCGTCGATGGTCGAGTACTCGTGGAGCACTCCGCTCATCTTCACTTCCGTGGCGGCGAAGCCGGGCATGGACGACAGCAGGATGCGGCGCAGCGCATTGCCGAGCGTGTGGCCGTAGCCACGCTCGAACGGTTCCATTGTGACCTTGGCATGGAACGGCGAAATGTTCTGCACGTCGATGATACGAGGCTTAAGAAAAGTGCTGCTGGGCATGGCTTAATCCTCTGGCAATTATTTGGAGTAAAGCTCGACCACCAGCGACTCATTGATGGTGGAGGGCAGATCGCTGCGTTGAGGCATGGTTTTGAACGTGCCTTTGAACGCGGCAGAGTCGACTTCGAGCCATTCCGGATAACCGCGGCCGGAGGTGGCTTCAAGCGCGGCCTTGATGCGCAGGTGCTCTTTGGCCTTGCCCGCGACTTCCACGACGTCGCCGGGACGCAGTTGGTAAGACGGAATGTTGACGCGCTTGCCGTTCACGAGAATGCCGTTATGGCGCACGATCTGGCGCGCTTCCGAACGCGACGCGCCGAAACCCATCTTGTAGGTGATGTTGTCCAGGCGCGATTCGAGCATCTGCAGCAGCGCCTCGCCGGTGATGCCTTTTTTCTGCGATGCACGATGGTAAATATTGCGGAACTGGCGCTCGAGCAGGCCGTAGATGCGGCGCAGCTTCTGCTTCTCGCGCAGCTGCACGCCGTAGCCCGACAGCCGGCTGTTTTTCTGGCCGTGCTGGCCGGGCGGGTAGTTGCGGCGCTCGATCGCGCACTTGTCGGTAAAGCACTTGTCGCCCTTGAGGAA
>CAZEAX010000299.1:0-6200 GCA_964510405.1 uncultured Streptomyces sp.
ACCGAGCACGCCGCGCCAATTGCCGAATACCGCGTCTACGCCCTGCTCCCGCCATGTCGGAACGCCCGCCATGACCCCGCCCAAACGCTGCCCCGAAGATACCGCGACCGCCCGCACTTTGCCTGAAGCGAGATATGGCAGGGCCGGAGATGCCGGCGACACCACAACTTCAACGTGCCCTCCCAGCAACGCAGTCATGGTTTCCGAAGCCGAATTGAAGGCGACGATCTTCAGCCGCTTGCCGTAGCCGCCAGCCGCCCTGACAGCCATCGCCAGCGCGATATGGTTGGCGTTGCCCAGCCCGGGCGACATGGCGATCGATGGCGGCGTATCGCCTTTGACCAGCCTGTTGAGCAAGTCCCCGCCGGTCTTGATCGAAGAATCCTCCCTGACGAGAAACGCCGGGTATTCGGTAGCCAGTATGGCGAGAGGCGTGAACTCGGTATGCTTGAAAGTGCTCTGGCCGCTCACGTAAGAAGTGAGCAGCGTCCCGGATGACACCATCCAGAAATGGCCGTCGCCGGGATGTTGATTGATATAGCTGTAGGCGAGAACCCCGCCGCCGCCCGCCTTGTTGATGACCGTCGTACTCGCCTCGACGAGCCGCCCGTTCTGGATAATGCGTTGCATGAGCCGCGCCGTCCGGTCCGACGCGCCGCCCGCACCGGCCTGCACGATGATTTCGACGTTGTGCGAAGGCCGCCACTCGGTTTGGGCGGAGACCGGGCAAGGCAACGCGCCCGCCAGCGCCAGCGCGCATGTTCCGGCGCGGAGCAAACCGGTCGACCACGAATCACCGGTCAGACAATACGCTGAAACGAACAGATTCATGGCAATTCTCCGTGACCCATATGTTCGAAACCCGCTCCTCCGGAATTTTCGTGGCAATCATATCGGAAGCAGGTCTTGCAATCCAACGTTTGGATCGATGCGCATCGCTATTGCATTCCACCTGGCAGATCTACAACAGTGCGTGATTGAAGACCATCGACGCCGCAACCGCCCCGCACCCGAAGAACAGTATCAAACCGACAGCCAGCCACAGGTAATAGCGGCCGGCCAGGTCGCGCGGATGTATTGTGGATATCAGAAACACCCGGCCGTCCGCGGGTTGATGAATGATGTTGGCCTGATGGTCGCCGGGCGCGCGGGATTCGCGCTCCTCGATCTCGGCGGCGGCGGCCTTATGCAGCGCCAGCAGTTCGCGTGAATCGAGCCGGCCGTCTTTGTTAGTGTCGAACCGCGCCCGCTGCCACTCGTCGCTGCGCCATTTGTCGATCAGCGCGCCATATTCCGCCTGAAAATCGAATTCCGTGGTCGCCGTTGAAAAGCTCCCGACCACATAAAGCAGATCGCCCTCCATGATCTGCTCTTCGGTGACGCAATAATCGTCCCGATAGTCCGAGGAGGTGCGCTCGCAAATGATCTCCGCGCCGAACGGCAAAACGCATGCGGTTCCGGTGTCGTCCTTGATGGCGAACGGCGTCTCGCTCTCTTCCACGTTCGTCGTCGTATAGAAGACGTTGAACGGGAAGGCGTCCCTGCCGCCGCTTTCCGAACGCTGTCCGGTTTCGCGGCGAAACCAGAGTATGGGCAGGCCCGCGATCGTTTTTGCCTTCTGGTCTTCGTGTTGACACGCCCTGCCCAGAAATTCCGTATAGCCCTGCGCCGCGGTCGCGATGTTACTTAAAGGGACGTCGTGAATCAGGCGCGCCAACCGCAATCCGTGTTGCCAGATATAGAAGCCGATCGCGCAGCCGTACAACAGCACTGCCCACGTGCTCCAGAGTTGCACTTTCGGGCCGACCTGATGATTCCATATCCATATCAGCCCGAGGCAGGCGATAAAGAAAATCCCGAGCAACAGGGATATCGGATTGGAGCGCGACACTCAACCTACTGAAGCACTCTCGACCACTCGTTCACTTCCCACCCTTCACTGGTGAGATCGACGAACACCTGGCGAGGTCTGCGCTCCGGCTCGTCTTTGGACGGCGGATTCGCCGCGATGAGGTTCGATCGCGCGGCGGGGAAAGCCGCCAGCACCGCCGGCGTTTTCACCCAGTCCGCGACATCGGTGAGCCTGGTGGCGAACGACACCCACGCGATGCTGTATTCGCCGAACGTGGCGGGGCCGCGCCATTTGACGATCTTCTCCAGCTCGGCGCGCGCGTAACAAAGCTGGCCGTTCATAAACACTTCCGTGGGGCCGGTCGCGCGCGAAAAATAAGTGTTGCCCATCTCGGTTCGCTTGAACCGCCTGACGAGATCGAGCTGTTTGCCCACAACCGTGCGATCGACCGTCGTCCCCGCCACCAGCCCGGCTGCTTCGAGCGCCTTCATCTGGGCGGCCAGTCCGGTTGGAAACGCCGCCGCCTGCGCCATCTGCGTTTCGTTCACGTCGATCGACTCCGAACCGTCGGTTTTCCACGGCAGCGGCGGCAGGCAGACGTTGTACTTTTTCGGCGACGTCAGGAATTTGTTGAGCGCCTCGGTGAATATCTTTCGATATTGCTCCTTGGAGGGCCGCGCCTGCGCGAACGCTGAACCCAGATGCAGCGACAGGAATGTGACCAGTGCGACACCCAGAAAACGACGCATGCGAGCGGATTGACACCTTGCGACCATTGCGATCTCCCTGAATGGCGTTATGACGGCTTCCGCCCCGGCATCGGGCGGCTTTCCATTTTTAAGGCTATTCCTCCGCCGCGCCACCGCTGGCGACGATATCTTCCTGCTTCACTTTCTCGACGTTGAACTTCGCCGCGCGGTCGCGCATCGTCTGCATCACTTCTTCGAGCGGCGGCGGTTCGCCCTGGATCCAGCGCAGCGGGTTGATGCGCGCGATCACGAACGCGCGCAGATAGGGGCTGACGAAGCCGCGCGCCTTCAATTTCGTGATGACTTCACCCACCCGCTCGTCGAGCTCCATCAGCAAGCCGGCGTGTTTCTCGTGGACCTTCAATGCCTGCGCCAGCGGCGCATTCGAAAATTCCTCAAGCCGCCGCACGACGGGATTGTAGGCGCCGCCCGCGAACTTGCCGTTCTTCTCGTAGCAGATGCCCATCGTCACCAGCGACGCTTCCTCGAGATAAAACGAGAATTCCGTTTCCGGCCGCTTCGCATCCTCGTCGATCAAGCCGCGATAGATGCGGATCACTTCGAGCGATTTGTCGCGCAGGTTGTGCGCCTTCTCGGTGTTGAGCGCGAGGATCTGCCACGCGATCTCGCGCCTGGGCACGACGAGCGCCGTGATCGCGCGCGCGCCGAGCCTGCGCATCGCGTCGAGCCGGTGGCGGCCGTTCGGCGTCCAGAAACCCTCGCCCGGCGCCGTGACCGCGATCACCGGATCGAGAAAAAGCCCCGTGCGATGGATGACGTCCGCGAGCCGGCGGTGATGCGTCTGCGACAGATCGCGCTGGAACGGCGTCGGCTCGATCGCGTCGATCGGCAGGATCGCGATCAGCAGAGGATTTTTGCCGAGCGGATCGCAATACGCGCCGACCATCACGCCGCCCACCTTCTCGATGCGGGCCTGCACTTCCTTCGCGTCGGTGGGCAGATTCTCCAGCCGGCATTCTTCCGGCGTGAGCCCGCGCGAGCGCGCCGCCGCCTTGCGCGGCGTGCGCTTTGCCGGCTTCCTCTTCACGCCGGATTTGGATTTCTTCGCGGTCGCCATGACTGCCAATATCATCGCCGATTCGCGGCGGGAAGTGCAAGGATGACGGATGAAGCAAAAACTTCATTTCACGCCCGCCCCCCCCTCGCGTCGCAAGGCAAGGTGAGAATGGCGCTGCGCATCGTATTAAAGCGGCGTCCCGAACTCCTGCGTCCAGTACAACTCCATCTTGCTGCTGCGATTGACCGCGAGCGCTGCGCCCATGTCGGTAAATTCCGGATTCATGAGGTTGGCGCAATGGCCCGGACTTTTGATCCAGCCTTCGACCGCCGCCTCGGCGCTCGGATATCCGGCGGCGATGTTTTCGCCGGTGGTGCGGTATTTGTAGCCCGCGCGCTCGACGCGATCCCACGAATGCGATCCATCGCGGGGGCTGACGTGGTCGAAGAAGTTGTTGCGCGCCATGTCGTCGGAGTGCCGTTGTGAGGACTCGGCAAGCAAGTCGTTCCAGCGCACCGGCGGCGCCGCACTGAACGACTCGGTGCCGCAGCGGCGCGGCGTGGCGCGCGCCTGGTTGATGAGCTCGAGTATGCGAAGTCCCACCGCGTCGCGCGCGGCAAACCTGGGCGCCGGCGGTGTGAGCAGCGGTGCCGGCGCAAGCGACGCGTGCGAGGTTTGCGGTGCAGCCATCACGATCCAGAACTGGCGCGAGTCGATATAAATACCGATCTCCGTCATTGCGCCGTCCTGCAATTCACGGCAAGCGTTTTGCCCTGCCAGCACCGCTTCCGCCCGTTCGCGGAGGAAGTCGCCTCTGATGCCGAGGATGCTTGCATGTATGGCCTGGTAGCCGGCCGCTTGCAGGCTATCCTCGAGCTTGTCTCCGTGCGCAAGCTCCCGGGCAACCCGCTCGAGCGCGGACTGGGGCTGCAGCGGCGGCAAATTTCCCGCGACCGTACAATGGCCGTCGCCCGCGCGCAGCCGGTTGATCTCGGAATATAAAGTGCGCGCCGCCGCATCGAACGAGACGGCCAGCAACAGCAGACAGCAAAGAATACGCACGCGCATGGTAGCGGCATGTTGAGGCAAAGTCCGGCCGGGCACTATCGGGTTTACATTGCGTTACAGATTCCGGGCGGCACGATCGGGAACGTGACGCGACTATTTCATTTGCTCCCGCTTCATTTTCTCGTCCATGTCCTTGCTCTACTTCGCCTCCGACGCGGCAAACCCAGCAGTCAGCATGAGCATCAATGCGCGCGTCAAGCCGCGCAACTTCGCGCCGGCGGCCTATTCGCAGATCGTCTTCAGCACTCCCCATTCCTGCTGATCCATGATCGGCTCGACCGGATAGCCCGTGAAGCGCGCCGCCAGTTCTTTGCGCACGTCGTTGGCGGGGTGGTTCGATACGATTTCCGGCGCCGCGGACATTTTTTCGGCGCGCGCGAAAAACTGCTGGAAGCCCGCGGCATCGACGCGCGCCGCGCGCAGGCGTTCGAGCCCCGCCACATCGGCCTCGTACTCCTGCTGCCGGCTGAACTTCAGCGTGAGCAGCATGTACGCGATATACGATCCGGTCGGATGGTCGCCCGGCAGCGCGACTTTCAACGCACTCAGCGTGAAGAGATTCACGGCGACGCCCTGGATGATGTGGCGGTTGCGCACGTGCTCGATTTCATGCGCGAGCACGCCGGCAAGCTCGTCCGCCGACTTCGCCTGCTTGACGAGGCCGTCGAAAACGTAGATGTGCCCGCCGAGCGTCGCATAGGCATTCACCGTTTTGCCCGGGAGCACGTCGATGCTGATCGGCAGGTCGGCGTCGCCGGGCGCGATCGGATAAATTCTTTGCACCAGTTTGCGGAACAGCGCCTGCGATTCGGGATGGCTGCGCCCCGTGCACGCGTTGCCGCCGGGAATGCCGCCGAGAATGCGCCCCATCCACCGCTCGACCGGCCACGGCACGTGCTTCGCCATGCCGGGCAGGCCGAGCGCCATCGCCGCCGCCACGGCGACCGCGACGAGCACCCACAGCAGGCCCTTCGCTTTGGACGTCAACGTCCGAGGAAATGCCGGAACACGTAGAAGAGGAAGACGAGCACCGCTATCACGATCGCGCTGGGGCCGGCCTGCAGCTTTTTGCTCGACGCGGCGCTCGAGCGCCCCATGTCGATGGTGGCGCCGAGCGAATCCGACGCATCGACGAACGTATCGCGGTCCTGCAGGATCGCCTGCGGCGGCAGCGCTTCGGATTTGGTTTTCACGCCCGCGATTTTTTTGACGGCGGTGCCGATGGCCATGAATTCGACCAGGCCGCCGCCGAGATCGTAGATGTGGGTCTTCACGCCGATGACCTCGTCGGCGCCGCAGCGCTCGGCATCGACCTCGATGCGCGCCAGCGCTTTCTCGCGCGCCTCGTAGAGGATCTCGGTCAGGCCGGTGACCCGGCCGCCGCCCAGCGATTGCAGCGCGGAGAAAATTCCGCCCTTCAAGCCGAGCGAATAGACCGACACGCCCATCACCAGGCGTATCGGCAGAAAGCCGACGTTGACCATGTTCCACATTTCCTCGTTGGTCATGTCGC
>CAZEAX010000300.1:0-6164 GCA_964510405.1 uncultured Streptomyces sp.
CACCGGTACGAGCATTGCTTGCGTAACTACGCTTAAGGCAAGCAAAATGTAATGGTTCGTGGGCGTGATTTTTTAGCCTTCGTTGGGGATTCTGGCGCACTTATGAAAAAAATCATATACTTGTCGGCAAATACCGTAAAATAATTCAGTCTTCGGCGTTAACCCATTAGAATAAAAATATAAAAGCAAGGTGCAGGGATGAAAAATTTGACTTTTTGGAAGTCGGATTGGTTTCTCGGACTGGTGGTTACGCTGGTCCTGTTGATTGCGTCTGGTGGCGACCTTATCCAGAGCCTCGAACGTAAGGCTTATGACTTGGGAGTCCGGTCTGCGTCGCGCACGCCTTCCGACCGCATCGCTATCATCGCAATCGACGACCAAAGCATCGCGAACATCGGGCGCTGGCCGTGGCCACGCGACGTGCACGCGAAGATGACCGATATCCTGGCGAACGCCAAGGCGAAAACCATCGGCTATACCGCTTTTTTCTTCGAGCCCCAAGTCGATGCGGGACTCGCTTACATCAACAAGCTGAACGAAGCGTATGCAGCGACGCGGTTCAAAGGGTCGCACGATCCCGACGCGGAAAAGCTCGAGGCTTTGCTGACCGAGGCGGCCGGCGCGCTAAATACCGATCAGCGGCTTGCCGAGAGTTTCAAAAAGTCGAACAACGTGCTGTTGCCGATGGTGTTTCAACAATTCCCATTCGAGCCCCAGGGCAATCCCGACAAACCACTGCCCGAAAACATTCTCAAAAACAGCATCGCGATGAAAGACAAGGATGCGGAAGTTTTTCCGCCGTCTGGAATCAATCCTGCCTACCCGATAGCTGAACTCGCCTCGAGTGCCGTGGGCATTGGCCACCTTAACGCTCAGCAGGACGTCGATGGTGCCACGCGCACTGAGCCCTTGATCGTGCGCTATTACGATCGGTTTTTTCCGTCGCTCTCGCTGATGCTGGTAGCAAAATATCTGAACCTGCAAGTTGCCGACATCCAGGCGAAACCGGGCGAGGACGTGCGTATCGGCAAGCTGCGCGTGCGCACCGATCCGGAATTGCGGATGTACACGTTTTTCTACAACGACTCCGGCGACAAGCGCGCGTTCCCGATCGATTCATTCTTCGACGTGTATTCGGGCAAGATTCCGGCCTCGAAGTACCAGGACAAGATAGTCCTGATCGGCGCCACCGCGACCGGGCTCGGCATTTCGCAAATCACCCCGATCGCGCCGCGCATGGCGCCCGTAGAAACTTTGGCGCATTCGGTGTCGAGCATCATGAAGGAAGATTTTTTCGTCGCGCCGACGTGGGGCTTCTGGGTCGAAAAGCTCGTGTTCTTACTTGTCGCGGCTTACTTGATCGGGTTGCTCCCGCGGCTCAAGGCCGGCATGGGGGCGATTTGCACTGCGTCCTTGTTCGTTGTGCTGCTGGTTGCGCATTTCGTGCTGATGGGGACTCAACTATTGTGGATTCAGCTAATGGCGGCCGTGACCTTGCTTTTGGTCGGCCATCTCGCGCTTACCACCAAGCGTTTCCTCGTTACCGAGCGGAGCAAGGCGCGGTCGGACGTCGATCTCGCGCAAAGTCATCGCATGCTCGGCCTGGGCTACCAGGGACAGGGCCAGCTCGACACGGCGTTCGACTATTTCCGCAAGCTGCCGCCTGACGATTCGGTCCTTGACCTTATCTACAATCTTGCGCTTGACTACGAGCGCAAGCGCCAATTCAACAAGGCTGAAAACGCATTCAAATATATCGCGGAGAAAAATCCGAAGTTCAAGGATATCGCCGACCGGGTTGGGCGCGCCAAAGCGATGTCGGAAACGCTGATCCTCGGCGGCACCGGCGGCCATCCTGGAGGCACGGTGATCCTGCCGGGCGGCGGCGTCGAGAAACCGATGCTCGGTCGCTATCAGGTCGAGAAAGAGCTTGGTAAAGGCGCGATGGGCGTCGTTTATCTCGGCAAGGATCCGAAAATCGGCCGCGTGGTCGCGATCAAAACGATGGCGCTGTCGCAGGAGTTCGACGCCGACGAATTGCAGGACGTGAAGGACCGGTTCTTCCGCGAAGCTGAGACTGCGGGCCGCCTGAATCATCCGAACATCGTAACGATATTCGATGCCGGCGAAGAGCACGATCTCGCGTATATCGCGATGGAATTTCTGAAGGGCAAGGACCTGACGCCGTTCATCAAGCCCGATAACCTGCTGCCGCTGCCGAAGGTCATGAGCATCATTGCGCGCGTTTCCGAAGCGCTGTCTTACGCGCACGGCAACAATGTCGTGCACCGCGATATCAAGCCCGCCAACATCATGTACGAACTCGAGAGCGATACGGTCAAGGTCACCGACTTCGGCATTGCGCGCATCACCGATTCTTCCAAGACGAAGACCGGCATGGTGCTGGGCACGCCGAGCTACATGTCGCCCGAGCAGCTTTCGGGCAAGAAGATCCAGGGCAGTTCCGACCTGTTCTCGCTCGGCGTGACGCTGTATCAGATGAGTTGCGGCCACTTGCCGTTCCAGGGCGATTCGATGGCGCAATTGATGTTCAAGATCGCCAATGAGCCCCACGTCGATATTCTCACGCACAATCCGACCCTGCCGGCATGCCTGGTCGAGATCATCAACAAGGCGCTCGCCAAGCAGCCTGAAGATCGTTTTCAAACCGGTGAAGAATTCGCGCAGGCCATCAGGGCATGTATGGCCGCGGGTGGCGGCGACGCCGCAGGCAAGTCCGACGTAGTCGACATCGGACTATAGCGATCATGACAGCCAATCTGGGCACCGCACTCGAAATTGCGACCGCGACCGATCCGGGCATGGTGCGCTCGCATAACGAAGACAGCATAGGCGCCGACGCTGAAATCGGTCTGGCGATACTCGCCGACGGCATGGGCGGCTACAACGCGGGCGAAGTCGCCAGCGGTATTGCGGTGGCGATGCTGACGACCGAAATGAAGCAGGCGCTCGACAATAACGAGCCGCATGCGATCGACGGTTCCGGCGAGACACTCGCCGAAAAATTCGTACGCGAGAATTCCGCCAAGGCGAATGCCGCTATTTACCAGACCGCCAAAAGCCAGCCCCAATACTCCGGCATGGGCACCACGCTGGTGGTGGCGCTGTTTTTCGACAATCGAATGACGGTGGGCCACATCGGCGATTCGCGGCTCTACCGGCTGCGCAAGGACGTCTTCGAGCAGGTGACGCGCGACCATTCGCTGCTGCAGGAACAGATCGACAGCGGCATGATCACGAAGGAGCAGGCGCGCTACTCGCAGAACAAGAATCTCGTCACCCGCGCGGTCGGTATCGACCCGGAGGTTGAAACCGAAATTCACACTTATAATGTCGAACCCGGCGATATTTACCTGCTTTGCTCGGACGGCTTGAGCGACATGGTCCAGGACGAAGACATCCATTCGACGTTGAGCACGCTGCAATCGAATCTGCCGCTCGCGGCAAAGCAGCTCGTGCAGCTCGCCAACGACAGCGGCGGGCGCGACAATATTTCAGTAATCCTGGTGCGGATACTGGATGATTTTGCGGTGCCCACGGGGTGGTTTGCCAAGTTCAAGGCTTGGTTTAGATAATAAGGTTACAGGGATACTGCCATGGCGAAGTTGATCATGAGTTTGGATAACGCGGTGATTCGGGAGGTTCCGCTCGACAAGGAACGCTTCACTATCGGCCGTAAAGCGCACAACGACATTCAGATCGACAATCTGGCGGTCAGCGGCGAGCACGCGCTGATTGTGACCATTCTGAACGATTCGTTCCTCGAGGACCTGGGAAGCACCAATGGCACCCTGGTCAACGGAAACCCGGTCAAAAAGCACATTTTGCAAACCAACGACGTCATCGAAATCGGCAAGTACAAGCTGAAATTCGTGAGCGAAGCGCCGACCGGCGCCGCGTCGGTGGCGGATTTTGAGAAAACCATGGTGCTGCGGGCGCCGATGGGCAAGATGCCCGCGGGAGGCCCGGGCGGCGGGGGATTCGGCGACACGCAGGTCAGCCCCACGGCAACGCAGACGACCACGCAAAGCCAGCCCCCGCCCGCACCCGCGCCGGCGGCTCCCAAGCAGCCGGAAAAACTTGCGGCGGTTCAGATACTGACCGGTCCGTCGGCTGGCAAGGAACTTGAATTGACCAAGAACCTGACGACGTTGGGAAAGCCGGGCGTGCAAGTCGCGGTGATTACGCGCCGGCCGCATGGCTACTTCATTACGCACGTCGAAGGCGCGAATTTCCCGGTCATCAATGGCAAGGCGCTTGATGCGCAGGCGCATCAACTCAACGACCATGACGTGATCGAACTGGCCGGGGTGAAAATGGAGTTCTTTTTCAAGAACGGCTAGCGAACATGCATACCGACCGGGCGTTGCCAGCACGCCGCGACTGATGCCTCAGTCATATTCGTGATTGACTCATGATCCGGCCGCTGGCGTCTATCGACAATTGCGCCGGCCTGTCGATGAAAAGGGCGGACCAAGGTCTTGCCGGATCGGGAAGCGGCCGCGTTGTTTACGTTTCGAGGCGAGCGTTGGCACGGGAGGTGGTTTGAAAAAGAATATCGTTCGCATCGGTTTGGGGCTGGCCTTGTTGCTGGCGTTTCTCGGCCACGCCGCCAAGTATTACCACTTGCCGCTGGTTGACCGGCTCGAAGCGATTGTGTACGACACGCGGCTCGCATTGACCATGCCGCGCACGGTCGATCCGCGCATCGTTATCCTTGATATCGACGAAAAAAGCCTCGCCGAGAAGGAAAAAGGCGGCGAGGGCAGGTGGCCGTGGCCGCGCGACCGGCTCGCTACCTTGCTCGACAAGCTGTTCGACCATTACAAGATTGCAATCGTCGGATTCGACATTGTGTTCGCCGAGCGCGACGAGAGTTCGGGCTTGAAGGTCCTGCAGCAGCTCGCGCAAAAAGAGCTGAAGGACGTCGCCGGGTTTCAGTCCACATTGAAACAATTGCAGCCGCAACTCGAGTACGACGAAATATTCGCGGCACACATGCGCAACCGTCCGGTCGTACTGGGCTATGCGTTTACGCGGTTCGAAGGCGAAAGCGGCAAGAAAGGCGTTTTGCCGGCACCGGTTTTGCCGACCGGAACGTTTGCCGGGAAGAACATCAGTTTTGCCACTTTCCCCGGCTACACATCGAATTTGATGGAACTACAGAAGAACGCCGCGAGCGCCGGGCACTTCAGCCTGGATCCGGATCCCGACGGCATACTACGCCGCGTCCCGATGCTCGCCGAATTCGACGGCGCGTATTATGAACCGCTCTCGCTGGCAATCGTGCGCATGATACTGGGTGGGCAGAACATAGTGCCCGGCTATCCGTCGGAAAAGATCTGGTCGCGCAATTATTCGGGCCTCGAATGGCTGGAATTGGGGCCGCTGCGCATCCCGGTCGACGAAATGGTCACGGCACTCATTCCCTACCGCGGCAAACACGGCAGTTTCAACTATATTTCAGCCGTCGACGTCCTGAACGAGCGGGTCGACCCCGCGCAATTGCAAGGCAAGATCGTGCTCGTCGGCACGTCCGCGCCCGGCCTGCTCGACTTGCGCGCGACGCCCGTCGAAGAGGTCTATCCCGGCGTCGAGGTGCATGCCAACATGATCTCCGGCATGCTTGATCGCAACATCAAGCAAAAACCGCCTTACGTGATCGGGGCCGAGTTCATATCGTTGCTGATCGCAGGGCTCGCAATGGCGTTGTTGCTGCCTTTGCTGAATCCGCTCAAATCCCTGCTCGTGACGCTCGCGGTGCTTATCGTGGTGCTGTTCGCGAACCTCTTGGTGTTTCACGTCGGCAATCTGGTATTGCCGCTGGCGTCGGGATTGATGCTGGTCTCGCTGCTGTTTGCGCTCAACATGACGTACGGCTATTTCGTGGAGACGCGCGGGAAGCGCCAGATCACGGGACTCTTCGGTCAATACGTGCCACCGGAGCTCGTCGACGAAATGGCGCGCAACCCTGAGAGCTTTTCGATGGAGGGTGAATCGCGTGAGATGACGGTGCTCTTTACCGACGTGCGCGGCTTTACCACCATCTCCGAGGGACTGGATCCGAAGCAACTGTCGCAGTTGATGAACGAGTTCCTGACGCCGCTGACCGAAGTCATCTACAAACACCGCGGCACCGTCGA
>CAZEAX010000301.1:0-6138 GCA_964510405.1 uncultured Streptomyces sp.
CCGCCGGCTGGAGAGGAATATGCGGGCAACTGGTATTACGACGCCGCGCGCAACGAACTCGTCTACTTGATAAAACGCGGCGACAATTTCCAGGCGGGCGCCGACGGCAAAAAGCACGTACGGTACCGCGTCAAGCTGCTATACGATGAGGCTGAACAGGGTGCTCCGAAAAGCCTGGTCGGCGCGATATTGACCCCGGTCGAACGCTATAAATGGTTCTCCGAACCCGGCAGTCGGCCCGATTCTTGATCTGAATCAACGCAGGTTAGATGTTGAACGTTTAGGGTACACAAGAGGTCTGACTCAGGGCATGGTGGCGACGTGCAGGCAAGAGTGCACAAATTCACATATTCGCGCCGTCGTTTCTGGCATACAACTTGCGCAACCCTAACGTGTTTAGAGTTGCCGCGTGAGGCAACGCCGGCGCAAAAAAAACGTAAATATTGAATGTTTTCAATGGTCTGAAGTTTTTTAGGAGCAGGATATGAAAAGAAATACGGGTTTCACTCTAATAGAGCTTATCGTAGTTATCGTCATCCTTGGCATTTTGGCGGCGACGGCGCTGCCGAAAATGGTCAATCTGGCTGGTGATGCGCGCCAGGCGGTAATGAAGGGCGCCGAAGGCTCGATGCGTTCGGCCAACTCGATGATTTATGCCACTTCCGCGTCGGCAGGCAATCAGAGTTTGGCGGCAGCTGTCATTCCGGTAAACAGTATTGGAAACGCCGTAGCAATTAACACGGCCTTTGGTTTTGCGGCGACGTTGGCAGATTTGGAGGCGATAATGGACTTGCTGCCGGCCGCGGATTTCACTACCGCCGGGAACGTTCTTCAACATGCGAGAGCGAACACTCCAGCGACGTGCCAGATTACCTACGTGCCGCCGGCCAATATCAATGCGCAACCTGCTTACAACGAGAATCCCAACCCGCTTACTGCGGCAGGCTGCAAATAATCCGCGAGGTTCGTACCTGAAAAGCGTCATGGGGGGAAACCCGCGTGACGCTTTTTTCGTTCAAGGATATCCAAAGTTTGAACGCGGAGTGGTATGAGATCCTTGGAGAGAATCGCGGGATTTTCGCTGGTTGAACTCGTCACCGTAATCGCGGTGCTCGGAGTTCTCGCGGCGGTTGCAGTGCCGCGGTTGACGGGTACGAAGCAGGTATATGACAGTCTCGGTTTCTATGACGGCACGAAGGGAATACTCCGCTACGCGCAAAAGTCGGCGATCGCCAAACGCCGCGTGGTATGCGTGGGATTCACCGCCACCACCGTTACACTGACGTTTGCTTCAGCCGCCGGCTCCGCGGTTTGCGATGCCAACTTGATAGGGCCGGGCGGCGAAAATCCGTATGCGATCACCGCGTCGTCCGCGGTCGTCTATGCGCCGGCACCGGCTAATTTTACGTTCAATACGCTGGGGCAGCCGAGCATAGGACAGGTGATAACGATCGCGGGCGGCGTCACCAACATCACCGTGAACGCGGATACCGGTTATGTCCAGTGAGAAGATGAGTGCGGCGCGGACCCGGTACCGCGGGTTCTCGCTGGTCGAACTCGTGATCTCGATAGTGATTATCGGCGCCGGACTCGCGGCGCTATTTGGACCGATCATCACCGCGACCCAGCGCAGTTCCGATCCGATGGTGCGCAAACAAACGCTTGCCATAGCCGAAGCGCTGCTTGACGAGATAGAACTCAAGCCGTTCGCCAATCCGCCGGGCGGATTCGCCGGCGCGCCGACGCAGGCGAATCGTCCGTCGTTCGATGATGTCAGCGACTATAACAACTTTGCGACTGCGGGCATATTTACCATTGACGGAGTGGCGATACCGGCGCTGGCCAATTACAACGTAACGAGAGTGACGGTGGCGGCGAGCGCGCTCGGCGTGATTGCACCAGCGAATGCGGTATTGATCACAGTGACCGTAACCGGACCGGGCGGCGAAGCGATTACGCTGGCCGGCTACCGTACAAATTATTTTTGACCGCGGAACACGATGCCGAAACCTGAATCTCAACGCGCTTTCACGCTGGTGGAGATGGTCATCGTGCTCGCCATCACCGGCGCGATGGCTGCCGCGGTCGCATTGTTTTTGCGCTGGCCATTTCAGGCTTATCTCGATACCGGGCGGCGCGCCGACCTCAGCGACGTTGCCGATACCGCATTGCGGCGCATGGGACGCGACCTGCGGATCGCGTTGCCGAACAGCATTCGCATTGCCGCTGCGGGGGGAACTACCTATCTCGAAATGTTGCCGACGCGCACCGGCGGCCGCTATCGCGCCGCGGTTGACAGTCTGGGCGCAGGAGACATCCTGGATTTCAACGCGGCGGATTTGAGTTTCGATATGTTGGGCCCTTTCAGCGTGCAGCCCGGGCAAGCGCCGGCCGCAGGAGACCGTGTCGTGGTGTATAACCTGGGCGCGGCTTCCCCCGGCGCGGATGCATATAGCGGGACCAACACCAATATTATCGCCAACACGGGGCCGGGCACGCTGCCGAACGAAAGCAAGATTGCTTTTGCCGCCGGTGCGATACGGTTTCCGCTGGCTTCACCGGGCAATCGCTTTCAGGTCATCACGACCCCGGTCACCTATGCCTGCACGCCGGGGGCGGTTAACGCCGCCGGCGACGGCACCGGCACTTTGACGCGCACTTTTGGTTATGCAATCAACGCGGCGCAACCCACGCCGCCCGCCGGCGGCACGACCTCCCTGATGGCAAACAACGTCTTCTTGTGCAATTTCACTTACCAGCCACTGGCGGGGAGCGCAACCGCACGCAATGCCGTAGTGTCGATGCGGATTGAAATCACGCGGTCAAACAAGACGGTGAGCTTGTACAATGAAGTGCACGTCAACAATGCGCCGTAATTCGGGCCTGAGCCTCGTCACGGCGGTATTTTTGCTGCTGGTGATGTCGACGCTCGCCATATATATTGTCCAGATCACCACCGCTGAACACAGCACGTCGACACTCGACCTCGAAGGCAGCCGCGCTTATCACGCGGCCCGTACTGGTCTGGAATTCGGCGCCTACCAGTCTATTGTTGCGTTGTCGTGTCCTCCTGCGCCGGTAAATCTCGCTTTGCCGGCCGCGAGTTTTGCCGATTTCACCAACGTCACGGTGACGTGCGTGAGCACGGTGCATACGGAGGGCGTTACCGCGAAAACTTTTTACCGGATTACCGCCAATGCCTGCAACCAGCCGGCGGCCGGCGCCTGTCCGAACGCGGCGCCCGGAGCCCATTACGTGGAACGCGAATTGCAATTGAGCGTAGTCAATCCACCTTGAGCGAACCCCGGGTGATGGATCATATGAACAGCGTACCGATGTCGTGCGTAGCACCTTGCAGGGCAAGACAGGGATTTTGCGCGCACTTTGTCGTCGCGCTAACCCTGTTGTTGCTCTTCGGCGCGTCGCCGGTGCGGGCGGCTTCATACACCTACACGACGACCACTTTCGGATGGCACGATCCGATCGCGTCCGGCGATACCCGGATCAACACGAATCCCGCGGTGGTCGCGCAGGTGCCTGCGCCGCCGCCGCCGTATTGGCCCAATCCCGCGAGCTGCAGCGGCTACTGCGACAACCTCGGCGATGACGCGATCAGCGCGCCCGTGAATATCGGCTTCACGTTCAATTTCGCCGGCACGAATTACACGCAGGTGCAAATCCAGACCAACGGCCGCCTGCAATTCAACAATAATTACAGTTACTACGGCACCTCGAACATCGGCTCGTACGGCGCGAACCCGAGCCCGCCGCCGCCATTCATCTGGAGCGGATCCAATCCGCGTCAATATACGATCCCGCTGCCGGACCCCTCGTTGAACAACACGATGCAGGTATATGGAACGGACGTCGACGTGAGCCCCAACGGGTCGGGTGCCGGTCCGAGCCCGACCGGCTGCAGTCCGGCAGCGAGCATTCCGACCGCGGGCAACAATTACGTTCAAGGCAAGTGCGGAGTGTACTTCGCGCAACTGCCGGCGGGATGCACCGCCAGCGTCAATTGCACGCAGTTCGTCGTCACGTGGTTGAACGTTCCGGACTGGGGAGACGCCACCAGCTCGTATAACTTCCAGGTCATTCTCAACCAGAATGGCACTTTCGTTTATCAATACAACACCAGCGTGAATCCGGAATTCGGCCAGGCCAACGTCGGTTATCAGGGGGCTTCGGTCGCGGACAACGTCAATTATGTTTACCCGGGCCCGACATCGCCTTATTCCGGCGGTATCGCGTCGCTCGCGGGAACGGCGGTCCTGTGGGGCACCGTGCCGGCGACGACGGTCGGCAAGTTCAATGCGTTCGAAACTGTTACCGCCGCCACGAAAGTGACCGGCTTCATCAACACCAAGGTTGCAGGTGCGGGATTCACGCTTGCGTTGGTCGCAAACAACGGTGGCGTGCAGGACAACACGTTCAACGGCGCAGTCACTGTCGAGCTGATCGGCAATACGACCATCGGTACTCCGCTGAATCCCGCGACAAATTGCCCGACCAGTTCTTCGCCGGTGCTGGCGCCATTCGCGGCGAATATCGTCAACGGCCGTTCCAATGTCGCCTTTGCCGCGGTACCCAACGTGTGGCAGGACGTACGCGTGCGCATTGTCTATGCAGGCGTGCCCGCAACCACCGTGTGCTCGACCGATAACTTCGCGATCCGGCCGAGTTCTTTGACGGTAAGCGCAACGGATAATATCTGGACCACCGCTGGCGGCGGGCGGGCGTTGGCTAACGCTGGTGTTGCCGGCGGCAACGTGCATCAGGCTGGCGCGCCGTTCAGCGTAAACGTGACCGTGGCGCCGAATACGGCGACCAATTACAACGGCAGTCCGACCGTGGTGTCGGCCAATTGTGTCGTGCTGGGAGGCATGGGCGGCTGCAATCCCGGCGTGCTCGCGCTGCCCGGTGGAGCCTCCTGGGTGCCGGGAAATCCGCTAGTCAACAACACTGCTTCGTACAGCGAAGCGGGAGTGTTCACTCTCACGCTCGAAGATCACAACTTTGCGAGCGTTGACGCTGCCGACGGCGAAGGCGCGGCAGTGCTTACCGTGCCGCAAGTCGGCGGTGCCGCGACAATCGGTCGATTCGTGCCGGCCAACTTCATTGTGACCGCCACGGCTGTCGTCCCGGTATTCAAAACGTTCAATACCAACGACGCGTCATGCAATGCGGCAGCCGCAGCTCCCAAACGCACGTTTACCTACATAGGCCAGCAGTTCGGTTACGCGACGGTGCCGTCGGTAACAGTGACGGCGGTAAATCTGTCCGGCGTGACCACCACCAATTACCGCGGCACGCTGTGGAAGCTGGTGGCGTCGCCGCCTGCGGCGTCGGTTAGTTGCGCGGCATCGAATATCTGCACTGCCACGGTCGGCGGCGTTCTCGAGGCTTACACGGACAACGGCGGCAAAGCGTGGGATAGCGCGCAATTCGCGATTTTTCCGACTACGGTGACGCCCGGCACGGGGACCGGCACTGTTACGCTCAACAACAATCCTCTTCAGCCCGACTTGATCGCGTATCAACGCAGTGCCAATACGCCAGTCGTACCCTTCAACGCGAATATTTCACTCAACGTGTTGGTGCAGGACACCAGCGAAAATGTTGCCAACCAGGGCACTATTGTCACTACTGGCGGCGGCGCGACTTATAACGGCATAGGCGCAGGCATCGTGTTCGATGGCGGCGGCGCCGCGTTGGGCGCGGAATTTCGCTACGGTCGGCTGCAACTGGCAAACGCCAATGGTTCGGAGCTGCTGCCGCTGTCAATGCGCATGGCGACGCAGTATTTCACCGCAGGCGCAGGATTTGTCGACAACACGGTGGACAACTGCACCACTATAGTGAACGCCAACATCGGATTTGCCAATTTTCAGGCTCCGCTGAACGCGGCCGCGACGGTCGCGGCGATGCCGGCCGGCGCGTTTCTCGGGGGCGTCAAGAACCTGACCCTGGCGGCGCCCGGCGCCGGCAAGTATGGCGCGGTAGACGTGGTGGTCGGTTTGAAGTCCCCGCTCAGCACGTGTACAGCACTGGTTCCACTGCCGGCGCCGACCATCGCGCCATACGCCTTTTTGCGTACGTTGCAGTCCTGTAGTGCAGGGAATTACGACCGCGACCCGA
>CAZEAX010000302.1:0-6137 GCA_964510405.1 uncultured Streptomyces sp.
GCCGCTGTTCAGTAAATATCTGCAGCAGGATCTCAAGCTGGTGGCGGCCGATCCGGTGGCAAATGGCATGGGTCAGCGCCTGTTTCTCAGCAACTGCGCGCAATGCCATGGTTCAGACGCGCACGGCGGCAAAGGTTTTCCCAATCTGACCGACAACGACTGGCTGTATGGCGGCGATCCGCAAACCATCAAGACGTCGATTACGACCGGGCGCAACGGGGTAATGCCTCCGCTGGGCGGCGCGGTGGGGGGGGAAGAGGGGATCAAGGACGTGGCGAACTATGTGCTGAGCCTGTCCGGGCGCACGCACGACGAGCTGCGCGCCGCACGCGGCAAAACCAAATTCAACACCATCTGCATCGCGTGTCACGGTCCCGACGGCAAAGGCAACCAGGTGCTGGGAGCGCCCAACTTGACTGACGATATCTGGCTTTATGGCGGCTCAGAAGCGACCATCATGGAGACGGTGACGAATGGCCGCGGCACCAGCATGGTCGCCGGCGGCACAAGCGTGATGCCGGCGCACAAGGACAAGCTGGACGAAGCGAAGATCCACCTGCTCGCAGCTTACGTATATTCGCTGTCGCACCCGGCGGCGAAGTAATTTCACCGGCGGCAGCTTGAGTCAGCCACTGCCCAAGCTGGCGCCGGTCAACTCGCCGGTCGACTTCGAACTCTACGAGGTCCGGCGCACAATCTACGCGCGCGCGGTGCACGGCTGGTTCGCGAACTGGCGCATCGCGCTGGTGGTGGTCACCCAGCTGGTTTTCTATGGCACCGCATGGCTGACGTGGAACGGGCGGCAGGCGGTGCTGTTCGACCTCGCCGCGCGCAAGTTTTACGTCTTCGGACTGGTGTTCTGGCCGCAGGACTTCATATTTCTCACGGCGCTGTTGATCATATCGGCGCTGGCGCTTTTCCTGTTCACGACGGTGGCCGGCCGCCTGTGGTGCGGCTACGCATGCCCGCAAACGGTCTACACCGAAATCTTCATGTGGATCGAGCGCACGATCGAAGGCGACCGCGTGCAGCGCATCAAGCTCGACCGCGCCGGACTCGACGTCGAGAAGCTATTTAAAAAAGCCTTCAAGCACCTGGTGTGGATTTCGCTATCGGTGTGGACGGGTTTCACGTTCGTCGGTTATTTCTCGCCGATCCGCGGGCTGATGATGGAGTTTCTGCAGACGCGGCTCGGCCCGTGGGAATCGTTCTGGATCCTGTTCTACGGATTCGCGACCTACGGCAATGCGGGCTGGATGCGCGAGCAGGTGTGCAAATACATGTGCCCCTACGCGCGGTTCCAGAGCGTGATGTTCGATTCCGACACGCTGATCATTACTTACGATGCGCAGCGCGGCGAGCCGCGCGGCTCGCGCAGCAAGTCCGCGGATTACGCCAAGGCCGGCCTCGGCTCCTGCGTCGATTGCGGCATTTGCGTGCAGGCGTGCCCCACCGGCATCGACATCCGCGACGGCCTGCAATACGAGTGCATCGGTTGCGCGGCATGCATCGACGGCTGCGACCAGGTGATGGACAAGATGGGTTATCCGCGCGGATTGATCCGCTACGCAACCGAGAATTCGATCAACGGAAAATATCCGGACCGCGCCATTCTGGGTCACGTCATGCGCCCGCGCACGCTGATTTATACCGCGATTTTGCTCGCCATCGTAGCCGCGTTCGTAGCCATGCTTTACCTGCGTGTGCCGCTCAAGGTCGACGTGATACGCGATCGCACGGCGCTCGTGCGCGAGTTGAGCGACGGCCGCCTCGAAAACGTCTATCGGCTGCAGATCATGAACACCACCGAGGAGCCGCGTCAGTTCAGGGTCACGGCAGGCGGTATCGACGGCATGGAACTCGTCGCGACGCAGCCCGTGACCGTGCCTGCGGCCGATGCGGTTACGCTGCCGGTCGCGCTGCGCATAGACCCGGCGAAAACCACGGCGGGCTCGCACCCGGTGCAGTTTCACGTCGAGGACAGCGCGGACGCGCGCGTGCGCGCCGACGAGAAGTCCATATTCTATGTACGCTAATGTATCGCAAAGAGGTGAAAGATGAGCACACTGACCGACAATCTGCTGGCGAAAGCCTGGTACCGCGAACCGTGGCCGTGGCTGCTCATGACCGGTCCCGCGATCGTAGTCGTCGCGGGCTTTTACACGCTGTGGCTCGCGATCCAGTCGGACGACGGGCTTGTCGCCGACGACTACTACAAGCGCGGACTCGCGATCAACCAGACGTTGTCGCGGGCGCAGCGCGCGGAGCAGCTGGCGCTTAGCGCCCGCGTGGAACTGGGCGGGGACTTAACGCGCATCCGCGCGAAATTGACCGGCGCGGCCATCAGTCTGCCGCCGGTGTTACGCTTGCGGCTCGTGCATCCAACGCAGGCGGTCGCCGATCAGGTGATCGAACTGCATGCGGTCGCGCCGGGCGAATATGAAGGCACCCGCGCAGCGGCGGCCGCCGGCAGGCGTGTCGTAATGCTGGAGGACGTAGAACGCACGTGGCGCCTCGCCGGCGAAGCGGCCGCCGGCACGCAATCGGTCGTGCTGGCGCCGCAGTAGGCGATGGCCGCCCGCGCGGCCGGACGATGAGGAGGTGAACATGCAACGCGCAATCTGGGTGTTATGGCCGTCGTTCATCATCGGCGGGATCGCCGAGGGCGTATTCTTTACTTTGTTCGATCCGATGGATCTGCATCTGTTCGGCGAACCGCTCGCATTGAGTCGCACCGCGGTATACACGGTGGGCTTCTTCGGGTTCTGGGCGCTGGCGGCGGCATCGAGCGCTTTCACCTGCTTTTTGCAGCGGCCTGCCGCGGACATCAACAACTTTTGTCCGTTAAAGCCGCCCGAGCGTCCGGTGGGCTGTCCCAAACGCGATACTGCCGAGGGTTGCTGCGATTGAGTTACAGTTAGGTTTTTGACGAAGGCGGACAAAGGTCCGCGCACAAAAAGGGAGAGGGCAAGCCGTGAAAATGGTATTTATCGTCCACGTCGAGTACTCCACGCGCAAAGTCATGGAGATTTTCAAAGCCGTAGGCATCGATTACTACACAAGGTGGGATGAGGCCAAAGGCAAGGGCCACGGTACCGACCCCCATCTCGGGACCGGCGGCTTTCCCAGCACCAATTCGGTCGTGATGGTTGCCTTCCAGGAAGAGGAGCCGCTGGAAAAACTGATCGCCGCGATTACCGCCGCCAATGCCGAGATCAGCCGGCCTGCCGATCGCATCAGGCTGTTCCAGATGCCGCTCGAGCGCATCGTTTAGGCTTAACCGCCGCAACCAGAATCCGCCGGCGCGCGCGGCGGTCAACCGGCGCTTATCGCGCGGCGCGCGCGGCGCCGAATATTTTTACGAGTTGCGCTTGCGGCTGCAGCAGGTCCGCCAGGGTCTGTCCGTCGAGCACCTCTAAAAACGCGTGGAGCGCGCGCGCAAGCGCGCCCTGCAGGGTGCACACCGGCACGATCGGACACTTCGGGGCGCCTCCCTCGAAGCATTCGACCAGTGCGAGATCGTCTTCTGTGATGCGCACGACCGCGCCGATGTTGATTTCCTCCGGCGCGCGCGCAAGCTGCATGCCGCCGCCCTTGCCGCGGGTGGTTTCCACGTAACCATGCTTGGCGAGGTGGTGCACGACTTTCATCAGGTGATTTTCCGAGATGCGGTAGGCGGCGGCGATGTCGCCGATCGTCGTGAGCTGCTCCGCGTTGCGGTGCGCGCCGAGGTAGATCAGCACCCGCAGTGAGTAATCGGTAAATATGGTCAGGCGCATGTTGGCGTCCAGGCAAACTGCCGCAGAGTGTTTGTTGGTTGAGTATGCATGATTTTAAATCGATTTTTTAAAGATGGACTGGAAATACATCTTCAGTTGATCCAGATCAAATCACGCCCGCATCACCCGCCTAAACTGCTTCCGGAAGATCAAGTGTAACGGAGGTACGAATGGCGTCGCAGGCATACAAGGCGTGGTCGGTCGTAACGGCGAGCACCACCGCATTTACGGTTTGTTTCATGGTGTGGATGATGTTTGCGGTCATCGGCATCCCGATCAAGCAGAACCTGGGATTGAACGAGACCCAGTTCGGCATCCTGGTGGCGCTGCCGGTGCTGACCGGTTCCTTGATCCGTCTGCCACTGGGCATGTGGACCGACCGCTTCGGCGGCCGCATCGTGTTTTTCATCCTGATGCTGTCCACCGTATTTCCGATCTGGCTCATCTCCCGCGCGACCGAGTTCTGGCAGTTTCTCGTGACCGGCTTGTTCGTCGGTATTGCGGGCGGCTCGTTCACGGTGGGCATCGCGTACTGCGCGCGCTGGTTTCCGAAGCAGCGGCAGGGGCTCGCGATGGGCATATTCGGCGCCGGCAACACCGGCGCCGCGGTGAACAAGCTCGTCGCGCCCAGCATCGTAGTTGCATTCGGCTGGACGATGGTGCCGCAGGTGTACGCGGTGTTGATGTTGATCACGGCGATCGCGTTCTGGTTCTTTACCTATACGGACGAGGAACACGCAACCGGCGCCTCCACCGTTACGGTCAGGGAGCAGCTGATGGCGCTGAAAGACCCGAAGGTGTGGCGCTACAGCCAGTATTATTCCATCGTCTTCGGCGGCTACGTCGCGCTGTCGTTGTGGATGACGAAGTACTATATTTCGGAGTACGGGTTCGATATCCGGTTCGCGGCGCTGCTTGCGGCGGCGTTCAGCATTCCCGGCGGTGTGCTGCGCGCGGTAGGTGGCTGGTTCTCGGACAAATACGGCGCGCACACCGTCACCTGGTGGGTGTTGTGGGTCGGCCTGGTCTGTCTGTTTTTCCTGTCTTATCCGCAGACCGACCTGACGGTTCAGACCGTGACCGGTGCCAAGACCATTCATATCGGACTCAACGCGACGTTGTTCACCGTCATCATGTTCACGATGGGCATCGCGTTCGCGATAGGCAAGGCGTCCGTCTTCAAATACATCTCCGACGACTATCCGAAAAATATCGGCGTGATTTCCGGCATTGTCGGGCTGGCGGGTGGCATGGGCGGCTTCATCCTGCCGATCATGTTCGGCGCGCTGGTCGACCTGACCGGCGTGCGCTCGTCCGCGTTCATGCTGATGTTCGGCATCGTCTGGGTATCGCTGATGTGGATGTATTTCACCGAGGTACGGCCGCTGGGCGCGGAACTCGGCCGCCGGCATCCGGAGCCTTCGCACTTCAGTTGATTCGAGCGTCACCCTTAGCGCCGTCATCTATCGAGGAACATCATGACCACGACCACCATTGCCGCAGATGCGCCGAAGGGCACCAGTACTAACGGTGCCGATATAACCGACTGGCGTCCCGAGGACGAGGCATTCTGGGAAGCGACCGGCAAGCGCATTGCATACCGCAATCTGTGGATATCGGTGCCCGCGCTGCTGTGCGGCTTCGCTGTCTGGGGCATGTGGGGCATTATCACAGTGCAGATGTTGAACCTCGGGTTTCCGTTCACCCAACCCGAGTTGTTCACGCTGACCGCGATCGCCGGCATCTCCGGCGCGACGATGCGCATTCCAGCCTCTTTCCTGATCCGCCTCGCCGGCGGTCGCAATACCATATTCCTGACGACCGCGATGCTGCTGGCACCGGCGCTCGGCACCGGCATCGTGCTGCAGCACAAGGACTGGCCGCTGTGGGCTTTCCAGCTGATGGCGCTGTGGTGCGGCGTGGGCGGCGGCAACTTTGCGAGTTCCATGTCGAACATCAGCACCTTTTTCCCGAAGCGGTTGCAGGGCACCGCGCTGGGCCTGAACGCGGGCCTGGGCAATTTCGGCGTGACCACCATGCAGATCGTGATCCCGCTGGTGATGACCGTGGGAATTTTCGGCAGCATCGGCGGCGAGCCGATGACGCTGTTGAAGGACAGCGGCTGGATTTTCGGCAAGATTCCAGCCGGCACCCAGACTTACATTCAAAACGCCGGCCTCGCCTGGTTGCTGTCGCTGGTGCCGCTGTCGATCCTGTGCTGGTTCGGCATGAACAACCTGAAGACGGTCTCACCGGACACCGGCCATCCGGTCGTTGCCTTTGCCAAGATCACGTACTTGTACACGCTGGCTTTCGTGCCTTCCAGCCTGATGATCGGCGCCACCACCGCTCTCACCA
>CAZEAX010000303.1:0-6106 GCA_964510405.1 uncultured Streptomyces sp.
GGGCCGGCTCGGCCGGCCTCGGTATTTGACAGGGATCAACGGCAAACGCCGCTGGTCCCTCATTTTTTTGCCGGGGACATCAATGCGGCGTTTCCTCGCTATTGCAGTCGCGGTGCCGTCATTTACTGCGGTATCATGAAGCCCGAATCAATCCGGTTTGGGTAAGTAACGCTGGGCGGGTTCTGCCTCGCCAAATTGCCGCCAACCTGAGTTCGTTCAGGAACAAGAAAGCATGACCGAACAACGTCCAGATCCCGACGCGCTGCTTGCGAAAGTTCAGCGCGACGAAGCGAAGCGCAGTCACGGGCAGCTGAAGATTTTCTTCGGCGCAGCTGCCGGCGTCGGCAAGACCTACGCGATGCTGTCGGAGGCGCGCGAAAAGCGCGCCGAAGGCTGCGATGTGGTCGTCGGCGTGGTCGAGACCCACGGCCGCGCCGAAACGGTCGCGATGACCGAAGGCCTCGAAGTGCTGCCGCCGCGCACGGTCGAATACCGCGGCGCCCAGATTCGCGAGTTCGATCTTGATGGCGCGTTGAAGCGCCGTCCGACTTTGATCCTCGTCGACGAACTCGCCCATACGAATGCCGAGGGCTCGCGCCATCCGAAGCGCTGGAACGACGTCGAGGAACTGCTCGACAGCGGCATCGACGTCTACACGACGCTCAACGTGCAGCATCTCGAGAGCCTCAACGACATCGTTGGCGGCATCACCCAGATCCGGGTGTGGGAGACGATACCGGACACCATATTCGAGCGCGCGGACGAGGTCGAACTGGTCGATCTGCCGCCGGACGATCTGCTTGAACGGTTGCGCGAAGGCAAGGTCTATCTGCCGCAGCAAGCCGAGCGCGCAATCCGCAATTTCTTCCGCAAGGGTAATCTGATCGCGCTGCGCGAACTCGCATTGCGCCGAACCGCCGAACGCGTCGATGCGCAGATGCGCGATTATCGCGACGATCAGGCGATACGCGACGTGTGGCGCGCCGGCGAACGCGTGCTGGTGTGCATAGGGCCGAATCCCCTCGCGTCGCGCCTGATACGTGCGGGCAAACGGTTAGCCACGTCGCTGCACGCCGACTGGATCGTTGCCTACGTCGAAACGCCGCAGTTGCAGCGCCTGCCGCCCGCCAAGCGCGATCAGATTCTGGATTACCTGCACCTGGCCGAGGAACTGGGCGCGGAGACCATCACGCTGTCGGGCCAGGCGATGAGCGGCGCGATTCTCGAATACGCGCGTGAAAAGAACGTGACCAAGATCGTGCTCGGCAAGCCGACGCGCACCGGCTGGCAGCGCTGGCTGCTCGGCAGCGTGGTGGACGAAGTCGTGCGCGAAGCCCATGACTTCGACGTCTATCTGCTCGCATGCGACAAGGAGACCGACTCGCCGAACCTGACGGACGCATCGCTGCTGATCCGCAGCCGTGCTTATCTCGGCTTGAAGGAGCGCGAAGAAGGCGCCAAGAAACGCTATCCAGGCTATTTATGGAGCATTGCGGTTACCGCGCTGATCACGTCGATGTCGGCTTTCGCGTTCGGATTTCTCGAGTTGGTAAATCTCGTGATGCTTTACCTGCTTGGCGTCATGTATATCGCGACCCGCTACGGGCGCGGCCCCTCCGCGCTGTCGTCGGTGCTGTCGGTCGCGGCTTTCGATTTCTTTTTCGTGCCGCCGCGGTTTTCTTTCGCGGTGTCGGACGTCCAGTACGTCGTGACGTTCGCCGTCATGCTGGCGGTCGGTCTGATCGTGAGCACGCTGACCGCCAACCTGCGCTCGCAGGCCAAGGTATCCCATCACCGGGAGCGCCGCGCGGGAGTGCTCTACACTTTCACGCGGGAACTCGGCAGCACGCAGACTGAAGACGAAGTCGCGCGGGTTGCCGTCAAGTATATCGGCGAGGAATTCGAAGGGCAGAGCGCGGTGCTGTTGCCGGATCATCAGGGCCGGATCCGCTACCCGCGATCGCAAAGCATCCAGCATTCTTTCCACGGCAGCGATCTCGGCGTCGCGCAATGGGTTTTCGATCACGGCAAGATAGCGGGCAAAGGCACCGACACGCTGCCGGGAACCGAGGGTGTATATTTTCCGATGCCGGGCGCGGCCGGGACTATCGGCGTGCTGGCATTGCTGCCGATCAATTTGCGCCGCGTGTTCCTGCCCGAGCAAAAACGCCTGATCGACACGTTTATCACGCAAATCGTGCAGGCGGTCGAGCGCATCCGACTCACACGAGACGCGCAGGCGGCAACCGTAAAGGCGGAAACGGAGAGTCTGCGCAATTCGCTGTTGAGCGCGATTTCACATGACTTTCGCACGCCGCTCGCGTCGATCGTCGGCGCGTCAAGCAGCCTGATCGATGGCGGAACCCATCTGACGGAAGAAGCGAAGCTCGATCTGGGCAAGACGATCTATGAAGAAGCGCGGCGCATGACCAAGCTCGCGAACAACCTGCTCGACATGGCGCGACTCGAAGCGGGCAGCGTGAAGCTCAACTGCCAATGGTGCCCGATCGAGGAGATAGTCGGCGGCGTCCTGACGCGTCTGCACGCGCGGCTTGCAGCGCACCCGGTCTCTATCAAGCTGCCGCCGGGGTTGCCGCTGGTGCATGTCGATGCGGTGATGATCGAGCAGGTATTGGAAAATCTGCTGGAGAATGCCGTCAAGTACACGCCTGACGGCACGCCGCTCGAAATCGGCGCGGAGGCGGGTGCGCAGAAAATGGAATTCTGGGTAGCCGACCGCGGCGCGGGCCTGCCTGCCGGCAAGGAAGACATGCTGTTTGACAAATTTTATCGCGGCGCCAAAGAGGGCGCGCAAAGCGGCGTGGGACTCGGGCTCACGATCTGCCGCGCGATTGTCGAGGCGCATGGCGGAACCATCCGCGCGGAAAGCCGCCCGGGTGGCGGCGCCATCTTCCGCTTTGATATTCCCGTGACCGGGGAGCCGCCGCAGATGTTGTCCGAAGAAGAACAACTGGCCAGCGCACGATGAGCCAGCCGCATCCTGTCATCGTCGTCATCGAGGACGATCCGCAAATCCGCCGTTTCCTGAGGACCGGACTGGAAGCGCATGGATTCGAAATTCACGAGGCGGAGACGGGCAAGCTCGGACTGATACTCGCGGCCACGCGCAAACCGGACCTGATCATTCTGGATCTCGGACTGCCCGACGTGGATGGTCTCGAGGTCATCAAGAAACTGCGCGAGTGGACGTCGCGCCCGGTGATCATTTTGTCGGCGCGCAATATGGAAACCGATAAAGTCGCGGCGCTTGACGCCGGGGCCGACGACTATCTCACCAAACCGTTCGGGCTGGACGAGCTGCTCGCGCGCATCCGCGTTGCATTGCGACACTCTTCACTACCGGCAAACGCCGGCGCGGGCAATATCTTCAAGTCCGGCAACCTCAAAGTCGACCTTGGCCAGCGCCGAGTTTATCGCGACGGCGAGGAGGTTCATCTGACGCCGATCGAATACCGGCTGTTGACGACCCTGATCAAGCACGCGGGCAAGGTGCTCACGCACCGCCAGCTGCTGGTCGAGGTGTGGGGGCCGAGTTACGTCGAGAACAATCACTACCTGCGCATCTACATGGGTTGCCTGCGTCACAAGCTCGAAGACGAACCGGCGCGGCCCAAACTGCTGCTCACCGAGGCGGGCACGGGTTACCGGCTTGTCGCGGAAGTGCCGGCGTAAAATGCGGATTGTGCGCGCCGTTGACGTTCCACGGAGCATTTCCCACGGGACGGCAACGAATCTGCGCTGGATGGAAAATACTGTGACGCCGAATGCGGTCAAGCAAACGACGGCCGGGACACGGCACTAGCGCGACGCTATGGAACTGCTGATTCTGCTCGTGCTGATCCTGGTGAACGGCGTTCTCGTCATGTCCGAAATGTCTCTTGTTTCCGCGCGCAAAGCGCGTCTCCAGCAATGGAGCGAGGAAGGAAATTCCAGCGCCGGCGCGGCGCTGGCGCTCGCCAACTCGCCCTCGCATTTTCTTTCGACCACCCAGATCGGCATCACGGTCATCGGTATTCTCAGCGGCGCGATCGGCGAAGCCGCCGTCTCCAAAGACCTTGCCGAAAAGATCGCCGCGATCACGTGGTTGAGTCCGCATGCTGAGGGCATCGCCTTCTGGACAGTCGTGGTTTCGATCGCGGTCGTTTCCCTGGTCCTGGGAGAACTGGTCCCGAAACGCCTCGCGTTGCTCAATCCCGAAGCGATTGCCAGCGCAGTTGCGCGGCCGATGCAGGTGCTTTCCAAAGCGGCGGGCCCGCTGCTCAGGCTGATGAACGTCGTCAGCGAGGCCGTGTTGCGGCTGCTCGGCGCACGGGCATCGCAGTCGTCGCCGGTCACCGAGGAAGAGATCAATATCCTCATGGAGCAGGGAGCGCAGGCAGGCGTATTCGAGAAACACGAGCAAGCCCTCGTATCGCGCGTGTTGCGGTTGGGCGATCAACTGATCGCAAGCGCAATGACCCCGCGCGGCGACATCGAATATTTCGATTTGAACGAATCGTTCGATGCCAACCGGCAGAAGGTGTTGCGCAACGCCCATTCCCGCTTCGTTGTCTGCAGGGGCGGCCTTGACGAAATTGTCGGAATACTGCGCGCCAAGTCGCTGCTCGATGCGGCGCTCGAAGGCAAGCCGTTTGATTTCGCCAGTAACGCGCGCAAGCCGCTTTATGTGCCGGATACGCTGACGATCATCGAGTTGCTTGAGGAGTTCAAAAAGCACCGGCAACACCTTGCGCTGGTCGTCGATGAATTCGGGGAATTGCAAGGCCTGGTGACCATGAACGACGTCATGGAAACCCTGGTCGGCGAAGTTGCGACCGTGGAGGACGGGTCGCAGCCGGATATCGTGCGCCGGGATGACGGATCGTGGCTGGTGGACGGCGATATCGCGATTGAACGTTTCAAGGAAGCGATGGGGATCGACCGCGAATTTCCGGACGAGTCCGCGGGCGCTTATCGAACGCTGGGCGGATTGTCGATGAAGTTGCTCGGCCGCGTGCCGAAGCTGGGCGACCGGTTCACGATCGATGATTATCGGTTCGAGGTCATCGACATGGACCGCAACCGGGTCGACAAGCTGCTCGTGACGAAAGTCAGCGTCGCAGGCGCCGCGCAGACCTGACTGCCGCGCTGTTTCACGGTCATGGAGTACCAGCGACCGTGGCACGGCGCGATGTCGCGACTTTCTTTGAGATGCGGGAACCACGTTACGTCGAGAACAATCACTACCTGCGCATTTATATGGGTTGCCTGCGTCACAAGCTCGAAGCCGAGCCGGCGCGGCCCAAACTGCTTTTGACCGAAGCGGGTACGGGATATCGGCTGGTCACGGACGCGGCGTGATAGCGCAGGTTCCGCAACACGCAGTCGTTCGCTGGCTCCGGGCCTGACAGCACTTCAATTTGATCGACTTGCCCCGCGCTAACGCACCTTTTCGGGGCGTCCCGCAGCGCATCAATCGTTGAGGTAAATCAATCGCAGCCGCAATTAATTACGGTTGTAAGCCCCGTGACAGGATTTGCGCCTACGCTGAAGATGTAGATATTGCAGAGTTCAGACAAAAGACCAGATTTTCAGGGTTGCTGCATAATGAAGCATGAATTGCCAAAGGAGACCTGACATGAAAACAATCGCATTAATTTTTCTCGCAAGTGCAGCAATGATTGCCGGCGGTTCCGCCTTGGCGGGCACCGGCAGCCTGCAGATGTCGCATGCCAAGAAAGCAGATTATCAGAAGACGTATGCGGCCAAGCAGGAAGTCATGGCCGGCGCACCCGGCCCGACCGGGACAATCGGCCCCGCAACGCAGTCATCCGGACCGAAAAGAACGCCTTCCCTGCATCGGTAATCAGCTGATGTTCGTTGCGTGAAACAGCCCGGAGAACCGGGCTGTTTTTTTTGAGCGGCGGACCGGGCGGCTATAGCATTGCCGAAGTTGTGCCGCCTGCGGGGACTTCCCCCAATAGGGCGATCACCTGACTGATGAACGCGCGGTATTTTTCCGGGCAATGGCGGTACCACGAGCTTAAGTACGTTCCGATGTCCATTTCAGAGCGCGCCGTGCCCAGGTTCAGATAGCCGATAGCCT
>CAZEAX010000304.1:0-6105 GCA_964510405.1 uncultured Streptomyces sp.
CCACGTGCTGCTGTTCGGGCCGCCGGGCCTCGGCAAGACCACGCTCGCGCACATCATCGCGCGCGAAATGGGCGTCAACCTGCGCCACACGTCGGGACCGGTGCTCGAGCGCGCGGGCGACCTGGCGGCGATGCTGACCAACCTTGAACCGAACGACGTGCTGTTCATCGACGAAATCCACCGCTTGTCGCCGGTGGTCGAAGAAATACTCTATCCCGCGCTCGAAGATTTTCAGATCGACATCATGATCGGCGAAGGGCCGGCCGCGCGCTCGGTCAAGCTCGATCTGCCGCCGTTCACGCTGATCGGCGCAACCACGCGCGCCGGCATGCTCACCAATCCGCTGCGCGACCGTTTCGGCATCGTCGCGCGGCTGGAATTCTATTCGGTCGACGAACTCACGCGCATCGTCGCGCGGTCGGCCAGGCTGCTCGAGATCGAAGTCAACGCGGACGGCGCGCGCGAAATCGCGAGCCGTTCGCGCGCGACGCCGCGCATCTCGAACCGCTTGCTGCGGCGCGTGCGCGATTACGCGCAGGTCAAGGCGCAGGGCAAGGTCACGCAGGAAGTCGCCGACGCGGCGCTGAAGATGCTCGACGTGGATCCGCTCGGGCTCGACGTCATGGACCGCAAGCTGCTGCTCGCGGTGATCGAGAAGTTCGCCGGCGGACCCGTCGGCATCGACAATCTCGCGGCTGCGATCAGCGAAGAGCGCGACACGATCGAAGACGTGCTGGAACCGTACCTGATCCAGCAGGGCTATCTGCAGCGCACGCCGCGCGGCCGCGTCGCGACGGTGTCGGCGTACCGCCATTTCGGACTCGCCCAGCCGAAGTCCCTCGCCACGCCGGAACTGTGGGAAGAGCCGCCCGCGCAGGCTTGAGGGCGGGGCATTAACCCTTTTTGGCGGCGGCTGCGTTATAAAGAATGATCGTGAAAAACCATGCCCCCGGAAATGCGCCGGATTTAGTCTGGCCCGTACGTGTGTACTACGAAGACACGGACGCGGCCGGCGTGGTGTTCTATGCCAACTACCTGAACTTCATGGAACGCGCGCGCACCGAGTGGCTGCGCGCGCTCGGTTTCGAGCAGACCACGCTGATGCACGAACACAACGTGGTGTTCGTCGTGCGTTCGCTGGCGGTCGAATATCTGCGGCCGGCGGTGTTCAACGACGCGCTCGAAGTCACGGTGGCGCTGACCGGCGCGCGCGGCAGCCTGTTGGAAATTTCGCAGGTCGTGCGGCGGGACCAGCGCGTGCTGGCAAGCGGCGACGTGACGGTCGCGTGCGTCAACACGCGGTCATTCAAGCCCGTTAGAATACCCAAATCCATACTCGACAAACTCGCAATGAGGCAAGCATGAACGTAACGCACGATATGTCGGTCTTGAGCCTGATTACCGGGGCCAGCGTGCTGGTGCAGCTGGTGATGGCCGGGCTGCTCATATGCTCGATATTTTCCTGGTATTACATATTCCTCAAGGTCTTCACTTTCAAACGCGCGACGAAGCAGTCCGACAAATTCGAAAAGGACTTCTGGGGCGGCGGCGATCTGAACGAGCTCTTCCAGCGCGCGGTCAATTCGCGCGACGCGTCCGGCACCATGGAGCGGTTGTTCGAATCGGGATTCCGCGAATTCACCAAGCTGCGCAAGCAGCCGGGGCAGGGTTCGGCGCAAAACATCGCGGCGGTCATGGACGGAACGCGGCGCGCGATGCGCGCGACCTACCAGCGCGAAATGGAAGTGCTCGAATCGCACCTGTCGTTCCTCGCCTCGGTCGGCTCGGTGAGCCCGTATGTCGGCCTGTTCGGCACGGTGTGGGGCATCATGAATTCGTTCCGCGGCCTCGCGCAAGTGGCGCAGGCCACACTCGGCACAGTCGCACCCGGCATCGCGGAAGCGCTGATTGCAACGGCGATGGGGCTCTTTGCCGCGATTCCGGCGGTCGTCGCGTACAACCGCTTCGCCGGCGACCTTAACCGGCTCGCGACACGGTTCGATTCGTTCATGGAAGAATTTTCCAACATTCTCCAGCGTCAAAGCTAAATCATGCTGATCGAAAAGCGCAGCAGCCGGCGGCTGATGAACCAGATCAACGTCGTGCCGTACATCGACGTGATGCTGGTGCTGCTCGTGATATTCATGGTGACGGCCCCCCTGATCAACCCGGGGCAGGTCGAACTGCCGTCGATCGGCAAGTCGTCGAATCCGCCGGTGGCGCCGCTGGAAGTATCGGTCCGCACCGACCAGACGCTGTGGCTGCGCGACCGCGCCGCGGGCAGCGACGACCGCAAGGTGTCGCGCAACGAGCTCATCGCGGCGATCAAGCAGAAGCAGGCAAAAAATCCGGAGCAGGCGGTGGTCATCGCCGCCGACAAGGACGTGCGCTACGAAGCCGTGCTCGATGTCATGGACATGCTGCAGCAAAACCAGGTCAAGAAAGTCGGCTTGATGGTCAAGCCGCGCGCGCAATAGGGTCCGCGCGCCGCGCGCCATGTATTACGCCTACACCTATACGACGCCCAAAGAGCGGGTGATCTCGGGCGCGTTTGCGTCCACGCTGCACCTCCTGTTCATCGCGTTGCTCGTGTTCGGCGTCAACTGGCAGAAGAAAGTCGAGCCGCAGGTCAATATCGTCGATTTGTGGAGCCCGCCATCGGCGGAGGAGCCCAAGGCCGCGCCGCCGCCCGCGCCCGAGCCGCCGCAGCCCGAGGTCAAGCCGGAGGTGCAGCTGAAAGCGGAGCCGACGCCGCCGAAGCCAGTCGTCGCCAAGCCGGAAGTCGCGAAACCCGACATCGCGTTCAAGGAGAAAGAAAAAATCAAGAAAGAGCGGCGCGCGGCCGAGGACAAGCAGAAAGACGCCAAGAAGCGCGAAGCGGAGGCCCAGGCGGCGCAAAAAGCGCAGCAGGCCGAAGCACAGCGGCTGGCGAACGAGCAGGCGGAGGCGCAGCGCGCGGTTGCGGCGCAGGCGGCTGCGGCGCGGCAGAACATGATCGACAAGTACAGAAAAGGGATCAGCGACAGGATCAAGCGTTTTATCGTGCGGCCACCCAATCTGCAGGGCACCGAGGAGTCCGAGTTCGACATCGTGGTGCTGCCGGACGGCAACGTGCTGGGCGCGAAGTTGAGGAAGCCGAGCGGCAATGCCGCCTATGACAACGCTGTCGAGCGCGCCATCAACCGCGCGCAGCCGCTGCCCATGCCGCCCGATCCGGCGCTGTTGAAAGATTTTCGGGAACTAAATCTGAAGTTCAAGGCTCAAGAGTAGGACGATTCTCGCGTAAAATACGGCGCAATGAACAATAAAAACCTGCGGTATCTGTTTCTGTTGTTGATGGCCTTCAGCGCCGGCGCATACGCCCAGCTGAAGATCGAAATCACCGGATTCGGGTCTAACCAGCTGCCCATCGCCATCCTGCCGCTGAAAGGCGAGGAGGCGCTGCCGCAAAAAGTGACCGACGTCGTCGTCGCCGATCTTTACCGCAGCGGTTTTTTCAAAATCGTCGACAGCGGCGGCGTCACCCCGCTGCCGGCCGAGCCCGGGGAGGTGCAATTTCCGACCTGGAAAACGCGCGGTGCCGACGCGGTGGTGATCGGCAGCGTGTCGCCGCTGCCCAACGGTACCTGGGACGTGCGCTTTCGCCTGATGGACGTGTTGAAACAAACGCAGCTCACGGGATTCGCGTACCAGGTCGCCGCGCCCCAGTTGCGCAACACCGCGCACAAGATCGCCGACGCGATTTACGAAAAAATGACGGGTGACGTCGGAGTGTTCAGTACGCGTATCACGTACGTGGTCAGACGCGGCACGCGTTTCGAATTGCAGGTCGCGGACGCCGACGGCTTCGGTGCGCAAACGGTGCTGGCGTCGAACGAGCCGATCATCTCGCCGTCGTGGGCGCCCGACGGCAATCGCCTTGCGTACGTGTCCTTTGAGCGCAAGAAGCCCATCGTGTATATCCAGTCGCTGCTCACCGGCCAGCGCACGGTCGCCGCGAATTTCAAAGGCAGCAACAGCGCGCCGGCGTGGTCTCCCGACGGCAAGCGGCTGGCGGTCGTGCTCTCGAAGGACGGCAATTCGCAGATTTATCTCATCAACGCCGACGGCAGCAACGTCGTGCGCCTCACGAACACAAGTACGATCGACACCGAGCCCAATTTCTCGCCGGACGGCCAGTACGTGATGTTTACGTCCGACCGCGGCGGCAGCCCGCAGATCTACCGGGTGCCGGTTTCCGGCGGCGCGCCCGAGCGGCTCACGTTCGACGGCAGCTACAACGTAACCCCGCGCTACGCGCCGGACGGCAAATCGTTCGTGTTCATCCAGCGCACCGGCGGGCGCTTCAACATGGCGGTACAGGATTTCGTGAGCAAGCAGACGCAGTTGCTGACGGAGAACGGGGTTGACGAATCGCCGAGTTTCGCGCCCAACGGCCGAATCATTCTCTACGCAACCGAGGTGAAGGGGCGTGGTATATTAGCCGCGGTATCAAGCGATGGCCGCGTGCGCCAGCGGTTCAGCGCAGAGTCTGGCGACGTGCGTGAACCGGCGTGGGGACCACTCACCAAAAACCCATGACAAGGAGCGATACCCAATGAAGAAACTGATTTTGAGTCTGGCAGTGCTGAGTCTGTTGGCTGCTTGCTCGAGCCAGGAAGTACAAAAGCCGGCCGATGTGACGGAAGGTCAAGTCACCGCGCCGCCTGCGGAACCGCAGAAGCCGCAACCGCCGACGACCACTACCACCCCGCTGCCGCCGTCGGACACCAAAGGCGGCGATCCGCTCGATCCGCTGAATCCCAAAAGCATGCTCAACCAGCAGCGCAGCGTGTTTTTCGATTACGACAGCTTCGTGATCAAAGACGAGTACAAGCCGCTGGTCACCGCGCACTCGCGGTACCTGGTTGCGAACCGCGCGCAAAAAATCACGATCACGGGCAATACGGACGAGCGCGGCAGCCGCGAATACAACATCGCGCTGGGCCAGAAGCGCGCCGACAGCGTGAAGCAGATGATGATATTGCTGGGCGTGAAGGAAGACCAGATCGAGACGGTGAGTTACGGCGAGGAAAAGCCGCGCAATCCGGGTCACGACGAGGCGGCATTTTCCGAGAACCGCCGCAGCGATATCCGTTACTCGGGCGACAAGTAACGCCTGAATGGAGCAACCCGTGCGCAGTCGGCACCTGAACCGCGTCGCGCTTAGAGTGCCTAATATAATGAAACACGCGTGCGTTGCAGCCAGAATTGGTGATGGCGAGGCGCCCGGTGCAGGCAATAGTCATTCTATTGCCAAGACGAGCAACGCGGCCAGCGCCGATTCTGGCTGCAACCCTTCGGGCTGGCACGAGTTTTGGCCCATGGCGTTGTCGAAAGTCCCTTGCTTAGAATGACTAAGCCGCAGGCCTTTCTTCTAGCCCTGAGCCAAAATCGTGACAGCGCATCGCGCGTTTCATTATGTTAGGCACTCTTAAACAGTTCGGCGCGGTTTTGCTTTTTGCCGCGATCGGCGCGACCGCGCACGCGGGCATGTTCGACGACGACGAAGCGCGCAAGCAGATCGCCGCTGAGCGCAAGCGCATCGATGACGTCAAGGCGCAGCAGCAGGCGGTCGATGCGCGGATGGCCAAGATCGAAGAAGCCTTCAAAAGCCAGGCGTTGCTCGACCTCTTTACCCAGATCGAAGCGCTCAAGCTCGAGATGAACAAGCTGCAAGGCCAGATCGAGGTGCTCAACAACAACGTCGAGAACACGAGCAAGCGCCAGCGCGACATGTATCTCGATCTCGATACGCGCGTGCGCCGGTTCGAGCAGCAGGGCGGGCCGGCGCCCGCGGCCGAGGCGTCTCCCGGTTCCGTGCCGCCGGCCGCCGCAGCCGGCGGTGCGCCCGCAGGCGCCGCGCCCGCGGCACCGGCTGCCGGCACCGCGGCGGCGGCAGTCGCCACGGTCGACACGGGCGCCGAGACGCGCGCTTACGAGGCGGCACAAGGCCAGCGCCGGGTCGGCAACTATCAGGGCGCCATCGTCGCGTTCCAGAATTTCATCAAGCAGTATCCGAAGAGCAATCTTGCGCCGCGCGCGCAGTACTGGATCGGCGATTCG
>CAZEAX010000305.1:0-6083 GCA_964510405.1 uncultured Streptomyces sp.
CCACTGGAATCGTGTCGATGGTCACATCGAGCTGAGAGCCGGTGCTGTTGTTGTGGCTGCCGGTCGCAGTGCCGCCCAGCGTCACGTTCACGTTGGCGAGAGTCGTCAGGTTGGCGGGCAGCGCATCGACCACGCGCGTATCGAACGCGGTGGTGGTGCCGCTGTTGGAGTACGTGATTTTATAAGTGACTGTCGTGCCGTCGGTCGACGTCACCTGTTTGGTGAAATTCGCGATCGCCGGCTCGACCACCGTCTCGGTCGCCGTGTTCGAGGTCGCCACCGCGGTTTGAACGCCGCTGATATCGCGCGATACAGTGAAACTCGTAGCCAACGCCTGCCCGGCGGTGTTGGCAGCTAAGTTACTGACGATGCCGCTGAACTCGACCACCACGTACTCGTTGTTAAGGGGGGTGCTATTCGTGTTGGACACGTTGCCCAGGCTGACGGTTACCGTATTTCCGGCACTGCTGATGTCTGCCCCGGGAATCACGTAAGTCAGTGGTGCAAGAGTGGTGTTGATGGAGTTTTGATCGCCCGTCAGTATCGCCGCCGCGCTGTTGATGGCTGCAGGCGCGCCAGTCGAGGTCACGTTTGCGCCGGTGGAAGAAACAAACGCGAGCGTGGCGGTGCCGTCGTTCAGATATTGCACGCCGGCGGGCAGGTTGCCGACCAGCTGCAAATTGTTCGTCGCGCTCTGCGGGACACTCACCACCATGCGGTAGCGCACGATTTCGCCGATTTCGGCCGTGCCCGAGGTGGAAAGATTGTTGTACGCCGCATTCGGCGTGTCGGTCGTCGCCGCCTCCGACGTTTTCTCGGTCAATTGCGGTTGTGCGATGAATACGGTCACCGGCCCGTTGCCGCTCGCGGCGTAGTTGTTATTATTGCCCGCGCCCGCCCCGTCTGCGCCCGTGCGCTCGGTGTTTGCGGCGTAAACGGTCGGCGGCGTGTAGGTGCCGGCGATGGAGGTCCAGTTCGTCGTCGCGCTATCGGCAATCACCTGACCGAATGCGACTCCGTTTGCAACTGTCGCCTGGAACGTATACGTCACGCCTTTGCCGGCCGGAAGATCTGCAATGGTGCTGGCCAGATGCGTAGCGTCCGTGCCAGTGTTATCGACAGCGCCAACGCCGGCATCCGGCACCGAAGTCAGCAGCACTAAATTCTGCAGTCCCGCAGGCAGCGCATCGTTCACAATGACGTCGTAGCCGTTGGTAGTACCGTTGTTCTGCACGCGCACCGTGTAAGCGATCACGTCGCCGGCCTGGACATTGGGGACGCCGGGCGTCACTGTGACGCCCAGATTGGCTTCACGCACCGTCACCGGCGTCGCCGCGGTCTTCGAATCGGACGTGGTCGACCAGGTGGCGCTGTTGTTGTCCACCGTGCCGTTGCGGTTGCCGATGACATCCAGCACGACGGCGCGGTACACGATCGTGATCGTGTCGGGTGTTGCGTCGTTTGAATTCGAATTGCCGATCGTGCCGAAGTTTAGTGTGAAGTTCGTCCCGTTCGCGCCGACGGACGCGGGGGTTTTGACCGCGTTGAAGCCACCGCCGACGTCGGTGGTCACGCCCGTCGTGGGAGTGATGCTGACCACGTCCACGAACGCGAGCCCCGACCCGAGCGTATCGGTAAAGGTCACGCCGCCCGCTTTCGACGAAGAACCTTCGGGAACGGTGACGACCACCTGATAGGTCAGCACTTCGCCGATCGCGACATTGGTGCCGGTGGTAAATGCCTGGTCCGTGCTGAGCAGGGTCTTGGCCACGCCGGCGCCGTGCGTGGTCGTCGTCGCGATATCCGTCAGCCCGCTGCCGGTGGCATACGTCGATCCGTTGTTGAAACCCGAGTAATTGACGAGCGTCGCGGTCGAGGTCGTGACTTCCTTGGGTTGTATGGTGCTTTGCGCTGTCAGATCGAACGTTATGATGGCGATATTCTGCCCGTTCGACGGATCGCTGGCCTTGAGCGCGCCGCCGGCGCCGGCGGCGTCCGCCGGATCCTGCAGGCGTATGCCGGTGCCTTGCAGCGCGGCGAGCAGATCGACCTGCGTCTTGCCGCCTGCATAATTGCCGGCTGCGTCGACGATCACGGCGCCGCTCGTGTCGGTCACCACCAGCCGCTGACCCGCGCCGTTCACGGCATTGAAATTTATATTGGTCGCCGCCGCGAAATCCGCCGGCAGAGCGTCGGTCAAAGTCACGTCGAATGCGCCGTTCATCGACGAACCCGTGTTCTGGATCGTTACCGCGTAGCGCACGGTATCGCCGGCATCGATGCCGGTCGCGTTGGCATCGATCGCGTGCGCCGCGAGCGATGTCGAGCTGATAGTCCCGGTAAAAGGCGAACCCGTACTGCCGGCTGCGGCCCACGTGACGCCGCCACCCGCCGCCGCCGTCAGACTCGCGTTGGCATCGTCGGTTGCGACTATGCCTTCCTTGATGTTGAGCACCGGCTCGCTGCGCTTGATCTGGACCAGGTCGAGCTTGTTCGCGAGCACCGCCGGCGAGTTGACGTCGTTCTCCTGCCCGAGATTGGTAAGGAACAGACCGTCGGCGTATTTCGCTCCCGACGCCTGCACGGTGTACAGTACGTCGATAGTCTGCACGCCGTTGCTCACGCTGGTGCGCCGGCCGAAGTCGAACGTCATGCCATTGGTGCTGCTCGTGCCGACCACCGAGACCGGCAGAACGGCGGGCAGCGTATCGCTGGGCCCGAGTTTGTACTGTCCCACAGCCGGCGTCGGATTCGCGGTTACGTCCTGCGTCCAGTTATAAGTGCCCGGCACGGTACCGGTCTGGGCGGGGTCGGTGGCATTGAAAATCGGCAGCGGCAGAAATGAACTCAGCGTAAGGCCCTCGAAATCGCTGTCCGTGAAGGTGTAGCGCAGGCGGTAAGTCACGGTATCGAGCGGCGCGATATTCGTGCTGAACGTCGTATTGCCGTCGACGGCATAGATCGAAATCGCCAGGCCGCCCTGCACGATCGTGAACGGCGCCGCGCTGTTGTCGCTGCGTCCTGTGAAAACGGTTGCATACGCGCTGGCAGCATCGAGCACGTCGCCGGCGATGACTTCGCTGTTGCTGATCGAGTCGTTCTCTTTTACGTAGCTGTTCAGCGGTGTGCCGGTAAACGCGGGCGCTGCTTTCCACTGGTCGAGCACGTTGGCGTCGTAGGTAATCACGGCGCGATACGCATCCGTGCCCGGCGCGCCGGCGACATTCGCGCCGACGAAGCGCCCGGTGCCGCCCAGCGCCGCCGAAACATCGAACACTAGCGTGGTCGTGCCGTCGGCGTTGTTGGTGATGGCGAGCGTGCCGCCGTCCGTGAAATTCGCCGTGCCGACGGCCGTGCTGCCGCGATAAAACGTGACGTGCCCCGAGTTCGCCGCATAGGTCACGCCATCGCCCAGCGTATCGGTCGTGACCAGATTATCGAACGCGAAATAGTCCGACCCCTGCGTATCCATCGTGTAGCGAACAACGTCGCCCGGCGTAAAACCCGTTGCGCCGGTGTCGGTCAGTTCGGCAACGGACTTCTGCGTCGCGATCGACTTCGCGGTAAACGATGCCGCGTTGGGCGTGGTAACGTTTACCACCTGCAGGCTGTCGCGCACGTCGACCGGCTGCCATGAACCCGATGCGCTATCGTTCATCGAAATCGTTACCGGGGCACCGGTGCCCGCGTTCAGCACCGGGTTGCTGTTCGCGTCCACGTCGGGCACGAAAAAGTTCGCGGTGAAGCTCTGCGTACCGGTGACATTGCCGAAGTTCCACACCACGTTGCCCGCATTCGTGGGCGAGCCGATCGTCGGCTGGGACGTGAGCGAGCCGGTCGTCCCGGTTGCGCCCAGGTAAGCAAGCGTATTGGGCAATTGTTCCGTGACCTGGAAGTTTTGCATGGTCTGGCCCGGCGCGACTTGCAGCGTGACGGTGAACGAACGCGCGTAATCGGGCCCGGTGGCGGTTTCTCCCTCCGGTCCGTTGTAAGTCGTCGTCAGCGTGTAGAGCCGTGGATCGATGATCTGGGACGAGGCCGCGCCGACAATGGTCGGATCGGTGGCGTAGTCTTCGATCGGCGTTGCGCCGTACTGAAACCCGGCCCGCGCCTGCATGGTCAACTGGGCGCCGGCGCCGACGTCTGCGAGATTACTCAAGCTCGCGGTGACATTGATCGGCGCTACCGGTTGCCCCGGCGTATAGCTGCCGAACGGCAATTGCAGCACCACCAGCTTGTCGCCCGCCGCGCCGCCGAACGTCGCTGCGTTCACGATTATCGCGTTGCCGGCGGAGTCCTTCGCGTACGGGTGAGTGGCGTTGCCGGAAGCATCGAACGTCAATACGGTGGAAGTCAGCGCAGTTCCCAGATAGCTCGCGCTGACGAAGCTGATCCCATCGTTGCCATCCTTGCCGGTGGCCGGCAGAAAAACATCGATATACGGCCCGTAACCCGGAACGTCACCGGTATTACTGAAATCGAGGTTGAATGTAAAGTTGGTGCCGATGAATACGTTCGCCGGCAGGGTCATGTTCACCGTCGGCGCTGCCGCGAGATCCTGGTCGTAGGCGGACAGCGCGGACCGATCGATGGCGAGCGGCGTGTTAAGCGCCCCCGTGGCGTACTCGAGATTCCAGTTGCCGCCGTCACGCACATCGCCGGTCGCATCGGTCGAAGCGCCCACTGCCGCGCCGGTCATTTGCGCCAATGTATCGACAAAAGCGTGGCCGACCTGGCCTTGCGCGACATCGCAGCCCAGCAGCAGAATATCCGCGCCGGCGCCCAGCGCCTGCTGCCATGCGCTGATTTCCTGCCTGAGTTGCCCTTGCAGCGCGGTAATGTCCACGGTGCGGTTGCCCAACATAAGCTGGCCGGGCGTACCGTGCGAAATGATTTGTATCGAGGCGACACCCCGTTCGTCGGCGAGCGTATCGGTGATGACCTGAATGCCGTCCGCGTCCTTGCCGATCACGACTACCTTTGCCTGGGGATCGACGCCTTGCACGATCTGCTGATAGTTGGCCACACCGGTGTCGACGAACACAATCGTCTTCGGCGCACCCGGCGCCGGCTCGGCGAGCCGCTCGTTCGCCGACTTTTCAGCGATTGCCGGCGGGGTTTCGACAGGTTTTTGCGGAGCATCCGCGTGCGCCACGTCCGCGGCCAATGCGCCGTCAAACAACATCCGCGGCTCGAGCGCCAGCAGGCGGGTGCGTTTCTTCAGGATGGCGGGCGGATTCGACTTACGCATGGTGAGTTTCAGTTCTTTATGTCGTATTTATGGCAAAAAAAATACCGCTGCCCTGTCGAAGCACGCGCAGTTCGGTTCCTTCAGCGGCTTTGGCCCGGCAGCCGGTCGCAATATCGCTGGGGACTATACGCAAATTCCACGCCAGCCAATATGACTATTGACACTTGCGACGGCCCCGGATCAATGCTATCGGAAGGCGGATGCGGGGGCCGATTTCCCGCCTCCGGACTAAAACCCGCTTTCGCGCACCACGATCGCGGCCAGCCGGCTGAAGAAATTGGAGGCGACGGCGAACAAACCGGTATCCACGCGGGCGGTGCCGCGCAGCACTTGCCGCGGTGTGGCCGCACCGTCGTCGAGTCCGATCAAGACGCGGTACACCGCCTCATGCGCGCGCAGCTCGCGCGGGTGGCTGCTGCTAACCGCGATATCGCCGCCGAAAGTCGACGCCAGCAATGCGCGCGGCAGTTGCGCGCTGGCCGCGGTGTCTATCGCGGTAATGGCGCCGCCCACGATCTTGCGCCCGGCCGCGCCGGGATAAAAACGCACACGTTGTCCGACATCCAGCGCGCCAACCTGGCTCTCACTGACGAACGCCTCGACGATGCCGGCGTCCTGCCGCACCACCCGCATCACCAGCTGCTTGGGGTTGAGCCAGCGCCCGGCCACCGTGTCGAACGGAATATCGCGCACCACCCCGTCATGTTCCGCCACCAGCGTCAGCTGCGCGGCTTCGTCTTTCGCCGCCTGCAAATCGGCCAGGCTTTCCGCGAGCTGCTGCTGGACCACGGCCGCGCGCTCGAGACGCTGCACCGAGGTCGGCCGTAAGGCG
>CAZEAX010000306.1:0-2612 GCA_964510405.1 uncultured Streptomyces sp.
CGCGACCATCGTCGGCGAACACGCCGGCGACCTTCTCGCCGAATTCGTGCTCGCGATGAAACACGGGCTCGGCCTTAACAAGATACTCGGCACGATACATACCTACCCGACGCTCGCCGAATCCGCCAAGTATGCGGCCGGCGCATGGAAACGCGCGCAGGTCACGCAGGGCCAGGTCGATTTTCTTGCCGCTTTCAACGCGTACATGCGCGAAGACGCCGGCCTGGGCAGCGTAATGGGCAGGCTGCCCGGACTGCTGCGCGACAAGCGCCGCGCGTACGCGCCAGGCAGTAAAACCTGACGGGAAGAACGTCACGCATGACTCCCGGCCTTTCGATCATCATCCCGTGCCTCAATGAAGCCGCCGGAATCGCGCAAACGCTCGGGTCACTGCAACCGATGCGGGCGCGCGGCGCTGAAATTATCGTGACCGATGGCGGCAGCAGCGATGGCACCGCGATGCTCGCCGCGCCCTTGGCCGACCGGCTCGTTCACGCACCGCGCGGCCGTGCTGCACAAATGAATGCAGGCGCCGTGTCGGCGCGCGCCGATATCCTGCTGTTCATGCATGCCGACTGCGTGCTGCCGCCGGATGCCGACGCGTCGCTCGTCAACGGACTCGCAGCGAGCGGTAAACAGTGGGGCCGCTTCGATGTCGCGCTCGACGGTAGCCATCCACTGCTGAAAATCATCGCCGCGATGATGAACTTGCGCTCGCGCTGGACCGGCATCGCAACCGGCGACCAGGGTATATTCATGACACGGCAACTGTTCGCGCGCCTGGGTGGCTTCCCCTCACTGCCCTTGATGGAAGATATCGCGCTGTCGCGACTAGCGAAGCGTGCGGGGCCGCCGTTGTGCCTGCGTGCGCGCATCGTAACCTCGGCGCGACGGTGGGAGCGGCATGGCGTGATGCACACGGTGTTCCTGATGTGGCGGTTGCGCCTCGCTTATTTTCTGGGTGCCGATCCCGCCCGGCTCGCCCTGCGCTATGACGCCACCCGTGCCCGCGACTGAAACGCGGATTATCGTTTTCGCGCGCGCCCCTGAACCCGGCCGCGCAAAAACCCGCCTGATCCCGCTCCTGGGCGCTGATGGCGCCGCCGCATTGCAAGGGCTGCTCATCGAACGCGCTCTCGCCACCGCGCGCACAGCCGCGGTCGGGCAAGTCGAACTGTGGTGCGAACCTTCGGCGCAACACCCGTTGTTATCGGCGTTCATGCAACGTCACGGCATCGAGGGCGTAACGCAGTGCGACGGCGATCTTGGCGAGCGCATGCATCACGCCACGACGTCCGCTCTGGCCTCAGCCACGCACATTTTGCTGATAGGAACGGATTGCCCCGCGATGGCGGCGGATGACCTGCGCGCCGCCGCCGCTGCGCTTGATGCGCACGACGCAGTTATCATACCGGCCGAGGATGGCGGCTATGTGCTATTAGGATTGAACTGGCGGGATGCGCGGCTCTTCACAAATATCGAGTGGGGCGGCGACCGGGTGCTCGCCGCGACACGGGAGCGATTGGCCGCGCTGGATTGGCGCTGGCATGAACTGCCGCCGCTATGGGATGTCGACCGGCCGGAAGATTTTGCGCGCCTCGTAGCGAGCGGACTGATGCCGGAACTCGGGCAGGTGCCAGTATCGCCGCACCGCTCTTGAAAACAAAATCGGAACCCCAAGTTTTTGCTCATGATCATATTTCGCACGCGCCCAAGGCGGCACTATCCGCGAATTTCAGAGAATTTTACCGTTTTGCATCAAACAGATAAGTCCATTGCGCGCATAAGATGCATTGCCTTTTTGCGCGAATAAAGCGACAATCGCTCTGCCGTCTAAGGGCTTGTAAATAAATGCTTTTAAAGCGCAGCCCGCGATTTCTTTCAACTTCAGTCTAGAGATCATCCTGCATGTCGGACTTGGCAAGCCAGCGCGCGCTCAGTCGCACGTCCCCGCAACTCCCGGTTGACTGGTACTTTGATCCGCAAGTGCACGCACTCGAGCAGCGCCTGCTGTTCGAGCGCGGCCCCGGCTATGTCGGCCATGAATTGCTGGTGCCGAACGTCGGCGACTACCATGTGCTGGAGCGCCTGGATAATGCCAAATCCCTCGTGCGCAACGCGGACGGCGTAGCGCTATTGAGCAACGTCTGCCGCCACCGCCAGGCGATCATGCTCAATGGCCGCGGCAACACGCGCAAGAGCATCGTGTGCCCAATCCACCGCTGGACTTACGGACTCGACGGCAAACTGCTGGGCGCACCGCATTTTCCGGGCAATCCCTGCCTCGATCTCGGGCGCACACCCCTGCAAAACTGGAACGGCCTGCTGTTTGACAGCAAGCGCGACGTCGCGCACGACCTCGCGGCACTGGGCGTCAAAGGCGATCTCGATTTTTCCGGTTACATGCTCGACCGCGTGCAGATCGACGAATATGCCTGCAACTGGAAAACGTTCATCGAGGTCTATCTCGAGGACTACCACGTGGTACCGTTCCATCCCGGCCTCGGCAATTTCGTCTCGATCGACGATCTGCGGTGGGAATTCGGCGACTGGTACAGCGTGCAGACCTGCGGCGTCAAGAAAAGCCTCGCGCGCCCGGGCACGCCGGTGTA
>CAZEAX010000306.1:2622-6083 GCA_964510405.1 uncultured Streptomyces sp.
CACGAGATGGTGCTCCGCTACAACGAAGGCCACGAGCCGCCGCACGGCGCAATCTGGCTCACCTATTACCCGAACATCATGGTCGAATGGTACCCGCACGTGCTGGTCGTGAGCAGCATCGTGCCGCGCGGGCCCGAGGCCTGCAGCAACGTGATCGAATTTTATTACCCGGAAGACATCGTGCTGTTCGAGCGCGAGTTCGTCGCGGCCGAACAGGCGGCATACGGCGAGACCGCGCTCGAGGACGCCGAGATTTGCGCGCGCATGACCGCCGGCCGCCGCGCGCTCTACCGCCAAGGCATTAACGAAACCGGGCCCTACCAATCGCCGATGGAAGACGGGCTGCTGCATTTCCACGAGTTCATGCGGCGCGAATTAAAAGCCGGGATGTAGGATTCGGGATCGCGGAATCCGCGGTGGCGCCGGCGCTGACTGAGTCCTGAATCCAAAATCCTGCTTACTGATGTTCACTACCCTCGTCTCGGCGGCAGAACTCGCCGCCCATCTCAAAGACCCCGGGTGGATCGTTTTCGACTGCCGCTTCGACCTCGCCGACACTGCGGCCGGTCGCCGCGCTTACACCCATTCGCATGTTCCCGGCGCCCATTACATGCACCTCGAGGACGATTTGTCGGGAGCAAAAACCGGTACCAACGGCCGCCATCCTTTGCCCGACCCGCAAACATTTTGCGCGGGGCTGTCGGCCCTCGGTATGCGCGACGGCATGCAGGCTGTCGCCTACGATGCGGCCGGCGGTTACTACGCTGCGCGCCTGTGGTGGATGCTGCGCTGGGTCGGCCATGCGCAAGGCGCGGTGCTCGACGGCGGATGGGATGCATGGATCGAGGCTGGTTCGCCGGTCACCGCCGACGTGCCGCCGCCGCGCGCCGGCGCATTCGCCGGTACTGCCCGCGACATGGCCGTGGACGCCGAATTCGTGATCGAGCACGCGGGCCAAGCGGGCGACCTCGTGCTCGATGCACGCAGCGCGGACCGTTTTCGCGGCGAAAACGAAACGCTCGATCCCGTCGGCGGGCACATTCCCGGCGCGGTCAACCGTTTCTTCAAACACAATCTGACCGGCGACGGACGCTTCAAACCCGCGGCCGAATTGCGCCGGGAATATTCAGAATTGCTCGGTGCGACAAAGTCGCATCGCGTCGTGCATCAGTGCGGCTCCGGCGTCACGGCGTGCCACAACCTGATCGCCATGGAGGTTGCGGGACTCGCGGGCTCCAGACTCTATGCCGGTTCGTGGAGCGAGTGGTGCAGCGATCCGCGCCGCCCGGTTGCGCGCTAACAGCCGACTCGCTGCGACCCGCCGGGCGGCATCCTCTTTATCGGAGGGTGTCGGCGCGGCAGCGACTTCACTTTTATCGGCGGCTTGCAGCAACGCGGCAGAGACGGCAGCGACCCGCGGATAATATTCAGGCCGCGGCGCAAATAAAACAAAATCATAAAGCGCCCGATTGCTGCGCGCTGTTTCCATACCCATCTCGGGGTGCTGTTCATTTCACAATCGCCTAATTGGTGTGTAATGGATTGACTGCCGCGCGATGGCGACTCGGGTATCATCGATGGCGTGACGTCGAAACTAACGATTGCCGAACCGTCGATCCTCGGCCTTAAGCGGGTCAGGCTTCTCGAAGGCGTGCCGGCAACCGCACTCGACAAGCTCGCCCGGCAATGCCGCTGGCGCCGCTTTGCCGCCGGCCACCGGGTTATTTCCAGACAAGCGTCCGACCAGGACGTTTATTTGATCATTTCCGGCCGCGTACGCGTAACTTCCTTTTCGGCATCGGGCCGGGAGGTCACCTTTCGCGAGATCCGGGCCGGCGACTGGTTCGGCGATTTCGCCGCGATTGACGGTTTGTCGCGCTCGGCCGATATCGTTGCGCTCGAGGAGGCTCTCGTTGCTGCCATGGGACCGGCGGTGTTTCGCAGCCTGCTGCACGAACATCCCGCGGTGTGCGACCGGATGATGCACCGGCTGGTCACGTCGGTGCGCGAACTGACCGAGCGGGTGTTCGACCTGAGTACGCTCGGCGTGCAGAACCGCGTCCACGCGGAAATCCTCCGTCTTGCCCGGCAGGCCGGCGTCAAGGCCAACGCAGCGTACATCGATCCGGCGCCCAGGCATCTTGAGATTGCCAGCCAAGTCAGCACCTATCGCGAACAGGTTACGCGTGAGTTGTCGGCGATGGCGAAACAGGGTCTGCTGCAGCGTAAAGGCCGCGCGCTGGTCATACCCGATGTCGCCCGCCTCGAGAAGATCGTCGCCGAGGTGCGCCGGTCGCCCTAGCCGGCGACAGCCACGCTCGAAAGGTCCCACGACGACTCCAGCGCGTGCAACGTTTCGTCATTCACGACCAGGCGCAACATGGCGGGAATGCGTGGCGGCATGACGTTCTCCGGGCGCGTAACTCCGACGCCTTCAGACTTGAGAACGAGGCCGAGATTCCTGACCGCGATGACGGCCTGCACCCGGCTGGAAACATTCAGGGCGCGGAAGATGTGCGCAATGTGGATCTTGACGGTGCCGCTCGCGATATCGAGCCGTCGGGCGATCTGCTTGTTCGGCAGGCCCTCGCACATCAACGCGAGCACTTCGAGCTGACGCTGGGTGAGATGCCCCGGCAAAACGTTAGATGCCGGCCGGCCTTGGCTGAGTGCATCCACCTCATACATGTTTCCCATGGCAATCCTTCCGCTAAAAATTGATTTACCGTAATTCCGCTGGCGCAGGCCAGTGCTTCATTACGGTTCCCAGTTTAGTGATAGGCCGAATGGGGGTCAGTGCGTAAACGCACCGGAAGTTCGAGGTTTTGGGTGGCGCCGACCGAGTCGGTCGACTCCCAAAGTGCCAGCAATGTCATTGGCATTGAAAGACACGTATCGCGACCCGGCGACTTGCCCAACGAGACGCAGATAGCCCAAAATGCCTATTTGCCCGCTTAATAATTTTCCTTAGCATGGCTTCAGGACAGACTTCCCCGCACTCCACGCCGTCACGCCGCTGGATCGTTATTGTCATGATGGATATCGTCGACTGGACCATGCACATCCGGAACAATCGCGCAGCAACGCTGAATCGCTGGGACCTGCTCGCCGAATCGTGCATCGAACCGGCGATCGATCTGTATCACGGCGAACTCATTCGCACGCAAGGCGACAGCATACTCGCCACTTTTCCTTCCCCGACCGCAGCATTGAACTGCGCGCTCTCGATTCAGCGCGGCTTCGCGACGCAGCCGGCCGGACGACCGATTCTGAAGCTCAGGACGGCGATTCACGCGGGAAACTGCGTGGTGGACCGACACAATCAGATCCAGGGCACCGCCGTCAACGTGGCGGCGCGGCTGCAGGAAAAAGCGGCGCCTGGCGGCATCGTCATTTCCGAAACCGTCGCAAAGCGTACCCGAGAGAGCTGCCAGGAAAGCATGAACGACCTCGGCGAACTG
>CAZEAX010000307.1:0-6080 GCA_964510405.1 uncultured Streptomyces sp.
ACCGGCTCGGCGAATTTTCTGAGCCGTGCCACCGCGATACTCGCGACGGTGTTTTTCCTGACGAGCATGGGCCTCACGTGGTATTACGCGCACAAAGGCACGTCCAAAGGCGTGATGGCGACCCAGCCGGCATCATCGGCGCCCGCGACAGACGTGCCCGCGCCGACAGCGGACAAGCCGGCGGCCGACGCGGATTCGAAAACGAAGGAAATACCCAAGTAGGAAGGAAACGCGGCACGCGCGACGGCGGGGAGTCCGGCAATCTCCGCTTGAGCCGGTCCGGGTTTCTGCGAAATCGAATGCCGACGTGGTGGAATTGGTAGACACGCCGTCTTGAGGGGGCGGTGGCGAAAGCCGTGAGAGTTCGAGTCTCTCCGTCGGCACCAGAAGTAAGCAGTAGGATGTGAAGTTGATCAATATCAAGCGTTCGCGATGTATGATTCCACACAATGCAGCATAGTGTATTCTGCGCAAATGGCGGCAATATGGGGGCTTAGTCAGCGGTGCAACAACTTCATAAAATCCAGAAACCTGATCTGAATCCGTAACTTCCGATGCTAGAAAACTACTTTCCGATCCTGCTGTTCCTCGTGGTGGGCGCCGCGTTCGGCGTGGCCCCGGTCGTCATGGGCAGCACGGTCAGCCGCCTGCTCGGCGTGCATCGTCCGGACAGCGAAAAGCTGTCGCCGTACGAATGCGGGTTCGAGGCGTTCGAAGACGCGCGCATGAAGTTCGACGTGCGCTATTACCTGGTGGCGATACTTTTCATTTTGTTCGACCTCGAGATTGCATTCCTGTTTCCGTGGGCGATCGTGTTGCGGGAACTGGGCATGTTCGGCTTTCTCGCCATGCTCGTCTTTCTGGCGATTCTCGTCGTGGGCTTTGTCTACGAGTGGAAAAAGGGTGCATTGGAGTGGGACTAGCCTTGCAAGGGGTGATGTATGGCTGACGGCGGCGTGATGGACAAAGGGTTCGTCGTGACCAGCGTGGATACGCTGATCAACTGGACGCGCACGGGCTCGATGTGGCCCATGACGTTCGGACTGGCGTGCTGCGCGGTCGAGATGATGCAGGCCGGCGCGTCGCGTTACGACCTTGACCGCTTCGGCATCGTGTTCCGCCCGAGCCCGCGGCAGTCGGATGTGATGATCGTCGCCGGCACGCTGTGTAACAAGATGGCGCCGGCGTTGCGCAAGGTGTACGACCAGATGGCGGAGCCGCGCTGGGTGATTTCGATGGGCTCGTGCGCCAACGGCGGCGGCTACTATCATTATTCGTATTCGGTGGTCCGCGGGTGTGATCGCATCGTGCCGGTCGACATCTATGTGCCGGGCTGTCCGCCGACCGCCGAAGCGTTGCTCTACGGCATCATCCAGCTCCAGAACAAAATCAAGCGCACCAACACCATTGCACGTTAAATGAGCACGTTAAATTCGCCCGCTGAATACGAGCACACGAGATGACCACGCGCAATCAGGTGCTCGTTGAAAGCCTCCAGGCGGCCTTGGGCGGCAAGAACGCCGCGATCTCGGAAGCGCTCGGCGAAGTCACGCTGGTCGTCAATGCCGGCGACGCGCTGGAAGTCATGACGGCCTTGCGCGACCACGCCGATCTGCGCTTCGAGCAATTGATCGACGTTTGCGGAATGGATTACAGCACTTACTCGGGTTACGTCGGTCCGCGGTTTGCCGCCGTCTACCACCTGCTCTCCATCGCGCACAACCGCCGTATGCGCGTGCGCGTGTTCTGCCCGGCCGACGATTTTCCGCTGGTCGATTCGGTCATCGGCGTGTGGCCGTCCGCCAACTGGTTCGAGCGCGAAGCGTTCGATCTTTTCGGCATCGTGTTCGACGGCCATCCCGACCTGCGCCGCATCCTGACCGATTACGGTTTCATCGGCCACCCGTTCCGCAAGGATTTTCCGATTTATGGCAACGTGGAAATGCGCTACGACCCCGACCAGCGGCGTGTGATTTACCAGCCCGTCACCATCGAGCCGCGCGAGATCGTGCCGCGCATCGTGCGCGAAGAGAATTACGCCGACAACGAAGGGTTCCGTAAGGGCTAGGTCATGGCGGAAATTCGCAACTACACGATGAATTTCGGTCCTCAGCACCCTGCGGCGCACGGCGTGTTGCGTCTGGTGCTCGAACTCGACGGCGAAGTGATCGAGCGCGCCGACCCTCACATCGGCCTCTTGCATCGCGCGACCGAAAAGCTCGCCGAGCACCGCACCTTCCTGCAGTCGGTGCCGTACATGGACCGCCTCGATTACATGTCCATGATGTGCAACGAGCACGCGTACGTGATGGCGATCGAAAAGCTGCTAGGCGTCGAAGTGCCGTTGCGCGCGCAGTACATCCGCGTGATGTTCGACGAGATCACGCGCATCCTGAACCATCTCCTGTGGATAGGCGCACACGCGCTCGATGTCGGCGCGATGACGGTGTTTCTGTATGCGTTCCGCGAGCGCGAAGACCTGATGGACTGCTACGAGGCGGTGTCGGGTGCGCGCATGCACGCCGCGTATTACCGGCCGGGCGGGGTGTACCGCGATCTGCCCGATGCGATGCCGCAGTACGAAGCCTCGCGCATCCACGGCAAGTCCGCGGTGCGCGAATTGAACGAAAACCGCCAGGGTTCGCTGCTCGATTTCATCGAAGATTTTACGCGCCGCTTCCCCGGCTATGTCGACGACTACGAAACGCTGCTGACCGACAACCGCATCTGGAAACAGCGCACCGTCGGCATCGGGGTCGTGACGCCCGAGCGCGCCAAGGCGCTGGGTTTTACCGGTCCGATGCTGCGCGGCTCGGGGGTCGAATGGGATGTGCGCAAAAAGCAGCCGTACGAAGTCTACGACCGCATTCAGTTCGACATCCCGGTCGGCGTCAACGGCGATTGCTACGACCGCTATCTCGTGCGCATAGAAGAATTCCGCCAGTCGAACCGCATCATCAGGCAATGCGTCGACTGGCTGCGCCAGAACCCGGGTCCGGTGATGACCGACAGCCACAAGGTCGCACCGCCGTCGCGCGTCGCGATGAAGACGAACATGGAAGAACTCATCCACCACTTCAAGCTTTTCACCGAAGGCATGCACGTGCCGCCGGGCGAAGCGTACGTGGGGATCGAGCATCCGAAGGGCGAATTCGGCATCTATCTCGTCTCCGACGGCGCGAACAAGCCGTACCGCGTGAAAATCCGCCCGCCCGGTTATGTGCATCTTTCGGCGCTCGACGAAATGGTGCGCGGCCATATGATCGCCGACGTCGTGGCGATTATAGGCTCCCAGGACATAGTGTTCGGTGAGATAGACAGATGAACGCGCCTCTTGCATTGAGTCCCGCCGCACTCGCCCGCATCGATCAGGCGGTGGTCAAGTATCCGCCCGATCAGAAACAGTCTGCCGTGATGGCCGCGTTGACCATCGCGCAGGATGAGAAGGGCTGGCTGTCGACCGCGACGATGGATTTCATCGCGCAGTATCTCGAGATGCCGCCGATCGCGGTCTACGAGGTCGCCAGTTTCTACACGATGTACGACTTGAAGCCGGTCGGCAAATGCAAGTTCGCGGTCTGCACCAACCTGCCGTGCGCGCTGCAGGGTGCGACCGCGGCCGCCGCGCATTTGAAGCAGAAGCTCGGCATCGGATTCGGCGAGACCACGGCCGATGGCGCGTTTACGCTGAAAGAGGCCGAATGCCTGGGTGCATGCGGCGACGCGCCGGTGGTGCTCGTCAACAACAAGCGCATGGTGTGTGCGATGACCGCCGACAAGCTCGATAAACTCATCGAGGAAATGAAATAATGGGCCTGCCCGTCGCGCCGTTTTCCGCCGATCTGTTCGGACCCGATGCCGTCATCATGAAAGGCATCACGGGCGCCAACTGGCGCCTGCAGGACTACCTCGCGCGCGGCGGTTACTCGGCGCTGAAGAAAATACTCGCCGAAAAAATCCCGCCCGAGCAGGTCGTCGCGGAGGTCAAGAAATCGGCGTTGCGCGGCCGCGGCGGCGCGGGGTTCCCGACCGGGCTCAAGTGGAGCTTCATGCCGAAAGGCTACACCGGCGCCAAATATCTCGTGTGCAATTCGGACGAGGGCGAACCCGGCACGTTCAAAGACCGCGACATCATGCGCTACAACCCGCACATCCTGATCGAAGGCATGGCGATCGGCGCGTATGCGATGGGCACCGCCGTCGGCTACAACTATATTCACGGCGAAATCTGGGACGTCTACGAGCGCATGGAAGAGGCGCTCGCCGAGGCGCACGCCGCGGGTTGCCTCGGCAAGAACATACTCGGCTCCGATTTCAGCTTCGAGCTTTACAATCACCACGGTTGGGGCGCTTACATCTGCGGCGAGGAAACGGCGCTGCTGGAGTCGCTCGAAGGCAAGAAGGGCCAGCCGCGGTTCAAGCCGCCGTTCCCGGCGAGCTTCGGCCTCTACGGTAAGCCGACCACGATCAACAACACCGAAACGTTCGCGGCGGTGCCGTGGATTATCAATAACGGCGGCGATGCGTTCCTCGGTCTCGGCCGGCCGAACAACGGTGGGACCAAGATTTTTTCGGTGTCGGGGGATGTGGCGCGGCCCGGCAATTACGAAGTAAAGCTCGGCACGCCGTTCGCGAAGCTGCTTGAAATGGCGGGCGGCATGCGCGACGGCAAAAAATTGAAGGCGGTGATTCCCGGCGGCTCCAGCATGCCGGTGCTGCCGGCCGACATTATGATGGCGACCGACATGGATTACGACTCGATCGCCAAAGCAGGCTCGATGCTGGGTTCGGGCGCGGTGATCGTAATGGATGAGACGCGCTGCATGGTGAAGAGCCTCTTGCGCCTCGCGTATTTTTATTACGAGGAATCGTGCGGGCAATGCACGCCGTGCCGCGAAGGCACCGGCTGGCTTTATCGCATGGTCGACCGCATCGAACACGGCAAGGGCAAGCCCGAAGACCTGGATCTCCTGAACAATGTTGCCGACAATATCCAGGGGCGCACGATCTGTGCGCTCGGGGATGCGGCGGCGATGCCGGTGCGCGCATTCATCCAGCATTATCGCGCAGAATTCCAGCACCACATCGACCATAAACAGTGCCTAGTGCCTACGTACATTTGATGCGAACGAGCCATGCTTGAAATAGAAATCGACGGCCGCAAACTCGAGGTGCCTGACGGCAGCACCATCATGGACGCCACCAACCAGGCTGGCGTTTACGTGCCGCATTTCTGTTATCACAAGAAGCTGTCGATCGCGGCGAACTGCCGCATGTGCCTCGTGCAGGTCGAGAAGGCGCCGAAGCCGTTGCCGGCGTGCGCGACTCCCGTGACCAACGGCATGAAGGTGTTCACGCACTCCGAGCAGGCGATCACCGCGCAAAAAGGCGTGATGGAATTTCTGCTCATCAACCATCCGCTCGACTGCCCGATCTGCGACCAGGGTGGCGAATGCCAGTTGCAGGACCTCGCGGTCGGCTACGGGGCGAGCGGCTCGCGCTACGACGAGCCGAAGCGCGTGGTGAACAACAAGAACCTGGGCCCGCTGATTTCCACCGATATGACGCGCTGCATCCATTGCACGCGCTGCGTGCGCTTCGGCCAGGAGATCGCAGGCATCATGGAACTCGGCATGATAGGCCGCGGCGAGCACTCGGAGATCATTGCATTCGTCGGCAAGACCGTGGATTCCGAATTGTCGGGCAACGTGATCGACCTGTGCCCGGTCGGTGCGCTGACCTCCAAGCCGTTCCGCTACAGCGCGCGTACGTGGGAATTGACGCGCCACCCGTCGGTGAGCCCGCATTGCGGTCTCGGCTCCAACCTCACGGTGCAGGTCAAGCAAAACCGCGTGATGCGCGTGCTGCCGCGCGAGAACGACGCAATCAACGAATGCTGGCTGTCGGACAAGGACCGTTTCTCTTATGAAGGGCTGAACTCCGCGGACCGCCTGGTCAGGCCGATGATCAAGACCAACGGCGCATGGCAAGAGGTCGACTGGCAGGTCGCGCTCGACTTTGTCGCGAACGGATTGAAGAAGGTGCGCGACCAGCATGGCGCCGCGCAGATCGGCGCGCTC
>CAZEAX010000308.1:0-6031 GCA_964510405.1 uncultured Streptomyces sp.
ACGCCGCCATTTGACGGTTACTCCACGACCTGCGGCATCACGTTCACGTTCGGCGGACTGCGCATCGAAAAGGAAACCGGCCAGGTGGTCAACGTGCATTTCAAGCCGATCCCCGGCCTTTATTGCGCGGGCGAAATGGTCGGCGGCCTTTTCTACTTCAACTACCCGAGCGGCACCGGTCTGGTGTCGGGCGCGGTGTTCGGCCGCCTCGCGGGACGCGGCGCGGCGCTCGCAGCCAAACAAGCCTAAGCAACCCATACAGGAGCATCGAACTTTGTCACAGCAACATTCAGATACCGCACTACTGCTATTGGACCTGCAGAATGAAATGGTCGATCCCAAGGGTTATTTCGGCGCGATGGGAATGGCGAAAGCCGTCGCCGAGGGCAATGTGCTCGCCAATGCGCGCAAAACGCTCGACGCGGCGCGCAAGGCGGGCATCGCCGTCGTGTTCGTGCGGCTCGCTTTTCGCGCCGACTACGCCGACGGATTGAGCGTCGCGCCGCGCGTCGCGAAATTCAAGGCCGCCAAAGCCGCGATCCTCGGCAACTGGGGCACCGAATTTCCGGCGGAGCTGCAGCCGCTGCCCGGCGAAATGATCATCAACAAGCAGGCCGCGAATCCGTTTTTCAACACGGGACTGCACACCTGGCTCATGAGCCGCGGCATCAAAAAGCTCGCGCTGTGCGGCGTCGCCACCAACAACGCGGTAGAAATGTGCGCGCGCTTCGCCGACGATGCGGGTTTCGCCTCGACCGTGATCGAAGACTGCTGCGCGGCCGGCAATCCGGAAATGCACCGCTTCGCGATCGATAAAATACTGCCGCAATTTGCCGAAATCAAAACCGCGGACGCCTGGATCAAGCAACTAAGCTAGGTCAAAAGCTTCACCGCCAAGGACGCCAGGGAAAATCAAAAGCAAAGGAAATCCGAAGGGATTCGTTTTTTTTACCTTTGCGTACCCCTCAAGGGCGTATTAAAAAGAATCCTTCGCGTCCTTCGCGGTTCAAGATTGAAAATATATGCCCTCGCCACAACCCGCGCCCGATCTCGCGACATTTTTTAATCCGGCGTCGCTCGCCTTCGTCGGCGCGACCGAGGACGTGGCGAAGTTCGGCGGCCGAGTCATGCGCTCGGTGCTCGACTTCGGATTCAAAGGCCGCGTCTATCCGGTCAATCCGCGCTATACGATGCTGGCGGGCCACACGTGCTACCCGAGCATCAGCGCGCTGCCCGAGGCGCCCGACCACGTCGGCATCGTGATCGCCGCCAATCGCGTGCTCGATACGTTGAAGCAATGCGCCGACAAGGGCGTGCGCTTCGCCACGATCTTTACTTCGAATTTCAGCGAGACCGGCGAGGCTGCGGGCCGCGCATTGCAGGACGAAATCGTCACCTTCGCGCGCGCGCACGGGATACGTCTGCTCGGCCCCAACTGCAACGGCTTCATCAATTTCGTCGACGCGCTCGCTTTCGCGTCGACCGCCGCCATCAAAGGCCCGCGCAAACCGGCGGGCGACGTCGGCCTCGTGTGCCACAGCGGCGGACTCGGCCAGATGAACATCATGTGGCGCGCGCAGGAAGCGGGCCTCGGCATCACCTATGAAGTGAGTTGCGGCAACGAAGCCGATCTCGATGCGATGGACTTCATGCGTTTCATGATCGACGACGAGCGCACGCGCGTGATCATGGTCGCCATCGAGACCATCCGCGACGGCCGCAAGTTCGAAGCGGTTGCGCGCTACGCGGCCGACCACGAAAAACCCATCGTGATGCTCAAATTCGGCCGCACCGAAGCGGGCCAACGCGCCGCCGCGTCGCATACCGGAGCGCTCACCGGCGCGGACGACGTGCTCGATGCGGCGTTCCGCCAGTACGGCGTGCTGCGCGTCACCGACTGCAACGAGCTCTACGAAATCGCGAAACTGCTGCGCCGGCGCAAGTGGCCGCGCAGCAACCGCGCCGCCGCGCTCTCCGGTTCCGGCGGACACTCGGTATTGATGGCCGATCTCGGCGCCGCCAGCGGTATCGACTGGGTTCCCTATCAGGACAAGACCGTCAACGGCCTGCGCGAACTGATGCCGGACTTCGCCGGCGTGTCCAACCCCACCGACCTCACCTCCGCGCTGACGGGCTCGAAGCATTTGTTCGAGGATGCGCTGAACGTCGTCGCGCGCGATGACGGCGTCGACGTGCTGATCCCGGTGCTGGTGGCGCCGACCGTGACCGCGATCGAAGACGTCATCAATCTTGCCGACACCATCGACAAACCCGTCGCCGTCCTGTGGACCGGCTACTGCCCGGCCGACCCGACGATCGTCGCATCCACGCTCGTCGCGCGCGGCCTGCCCGTCTATCGCGATGCGCTGACGTGCCTGAAGGCCGTGCGCGCCGCGATGACTTACGGCGAATTTTTGCGCGCGCACAAGCAGGCCGCGGCTGAGCCGCCCGTGCGACCCGCCGGCATCGACGTTATGCAGGCGAAGGAATTGCTTGCCGCCGGCACCGGCAACATGACGGAACGCGCATCGAAGGAGGTGCTTGCCGCCTACGGGCTGCGCATCACGCACGAGCGGCTCGCGAAAAACGCGCAGAACGCGGCGAGCAGCGCGCGCGACATCGGCGGACCCGTCGCTTTGAAAATCGAATCGCCGGACATCCCGCACAAAACCGAGGCCGGCGCGATCCGGCTCGGCGTCACCGGCGATGCCGAAGTTGCGCGCGCGTACGACGAAGTAATTGCCGCGGCCCGCAGCTACAATCCGGAAGCCCGGCTCGATGGCGTGCTCGTCCAGGAAATGGCGCCGGCCGGCGTCGAAGTCATGCTCGGCGTCGCAAGCGATCCGACTTTCGGCGCCGTCGTGGTCGCGGCATTGGGCGGCATCCACGTCGAAGTGCTGCGCGACGTCGCCTACCGCATTCCGCCGCTCACGACCGCGGACGCCCACGCGATGCTGCGCGAATTGCGCGCCTATCCGATCTTTGCCGGCGTGCGCGGCGCGAAGCCGCGCGACCTCGACGCGTTGTGCGACACTATCGTGCGCCTGTCGTGGCTCGCGCACGACCATGCGGATACGGTCGCGGAAATCGACATCAATCCGCTCACGGTGCTCGAGCCCGGCGCGGGCGTGCGCGTCGTCGATGCGCTCATCATCAGAAAACAGGGGTCCATAACATGATCACGACCGAGCAGGCCGACCTTCTCGTCACCCTTCAGGATGGCGTCATGTGGCTCACGTTCAACCGGCCGAACAAAGCCAACGCGCTGTCGCTGCCGCTGCTGACGGAATTCAACAAGGCATTGAACGCGGCGGCGGCGCGCGACGATGTGCGCGCCGTGGTCATCACCGGTTCAGGCGAGCGGAATTTTTCCGCGGGCGCCGATCTCTCGCGTCCGGCGGAAAATGCCGAAGCCTATCTGGCGAAGCGCCGCGCGGAGTTCGCCGCGGCGCTGACCGCCCTGGTCGACTTTCGCAAACCAGTCGTGTCCGCAGTGAATGGCGCCGCGTGCGGCGCCGGCATGATGATTCCGCTCCTGTGCGATGCGGTTGTGGCGGCGGACTCGGCGCGCTTCTCGCTGCCGGAAATCAACAAGGGGCTGCCCGCGTTGCCCGGCGTTGCGATCGTCAAGGACCGCTTCGGCAGCGCGCTCGCGACCGACCTCGTATTGAGCGGGCGCTGGATGCCGGCGGCCGAAGCGCATACGCGCGGCGTCGTGCGCGAAGTCGTGACGGCCGACAATCTGCAGGCCGCGGCCCAGCAGATCGCTGTCACGCTCGGCAAATTCGACGCCCATGCCTACGCCGCGGACAAGGCGCTGCTCAACCGCACGCTCAAAGCCGATCTCGCCGCGGCGATCGAAACGTCGGCCGAATTTCACGGGCACGGCAAGCACTGACAATGGCGGAACAGACCGCACCCGCAGTCTTGAGCGAACGCAGCGACGCGGTCGCGTGGATCACGCTCAACCGGCCGCAGGCGATGAATTCGATCAACGACGAAGTGCGGACACAACTGCCTGCCGCGTTGCGCGCGGCCGATGCCGATCCGGCGGTGCGCGTCATCGTCATCAAAGGCGCCGGCGAGCGGGCATTTTGCGCGGGCGCCGACATCAAGGGATTCACTGAAGCGCCGACGCCGGCCATGTACCGCGCCACCCGGCTGCAAGGCGCGTGGATCGACGTGCTCGATGAAACGAAAAAGCCGGTGATCGCATCGATCCACGGCTACTGCCTTGGCGGCGGGCTCGAAATGGCGCTCGCGTGCGACATCCGCATCGCCGCGGACGATGCGGCGTTCGCACTGCCCGAAGTCAGCCGCGGCACGCTGCCCGGCGCCGGCGGCACGCAGCGCCTGTCGCACGTGATCGGCACGGGTCGCGCGCTCGATATGCTGTTATCCGCCGAACGCATCGACGCTGCGGAGGCGCTGCGCATCGGCCTGATCACGCGCCTGACGACGCGCGACCAGCTGGCGGCGCAAACGCAAAAGCTCGCGGCGACCATCGCCGGCCACGCGCCGCTCGCAGTCGTGTTCGCGAAAGAAGCGATGCGCAAAGGCACTGCGTCCGATTTTGCCAACGGCATGAAGTACGAAGCCGATCTGCTGGCACTCCTGCTCGACACCGAGGACCGCAAGGAAGCGGGCCGCGCCTTTCGCGAGAAGCGCAAACCGGAGTTCAAGGGCCGATGAAACGCGCCGCGCTGTTCGCACTCCTTCTCGCTGCGGGCGCATGGTCTGCGGTATTCGCACAGGCATATCCGGACAAGCCGGTACGATTGATCGTGCCTTTCTCCGCCGGCGGCCCGGCGGACGTGCTCGGCCGCCTGATCGGCGAAAAGCTTACGCGCAGCCTCGGCCAGACGGTCGTCGTCATCAACAAGGACGGCGCCGGTACCATACTCGGCGTCGACATGGCGGCCAAATCGACGCCCGATGGCTACACGCTGTTGCTAGGCAACGTCGCGATGGTCATCAATTCGAGCGCGGGCAAGCGCCTGCCCTACAACCTGCAGCGCGATCTCGTGCCCGTTTCGCTCGCGTTTACGCAGCCGCTGATCCTCGTCATCCATCCTTCTTTGCCGATCGCTAACCTCAAGGAATTCATCGCGTATGCGAAAGCCAATCCCGGCAAGCTCAAGTACGGCTCGTCGGGCATCGGCACGTCCATCCACCTGACCTCCGAACTCTTCCGCAACGCTGTCGGCATCGACCTCACGCACATTCCCTACAAGGGTGCGGCGCCCGCGCTGACCGATTTGCTCGGCGGCCAGATCGATCTCATGTTTCCGGGTATCACGCCGATCGTCGCCCATGTGAAGAGCGGCAGGCTGCGCGCGCTCGGCCTCACGAGCCTCAAGCGTTCATCGGCACTGCCCGACGTGCCGACCATGAACGAGCTCGGCGTGAAAAATTTCGAGTCGACCGGCTGGTACGGCGTGCTCGTGCCCGCCGGCACGCCGAAAGCGATCGTGACTCGCCTCAATCGCGAACTCGTCACCGCGTTGAACCTGCCTGACCTGAAAGAACGTCTCGCCAGCCAGGGCGGCGATGCGGTGTCGTCCACGCCCGAGCAGTTCGCCGCTTTCATCGACAGCGAATTGAAGAAATGGACCGGCGTAATCCGCACCGCCAACATCCAGGTGGACTAAACAACGCATTGCGGCACGAAACGCGTCGCCTCAAAAAACACTACAATCCACGTATAGACACTCTGATTTGCCCTCATGCCCGCGCAGGCGGGCATCCAGAACATTTCGAAACTTCCTGGGTTCCCGCCTACGCGGGAACGACGTCGTAGTATTTCCACCACCCTTTCATAATTTTCCGCAGGAGCGCTTACCGATGTCCGCACACGAAGCCAACAACGACAATCCTTACACCCGCGGCATCGCCGAATTCGTATCCAAGCTGCGCTACGAAGACATTCCGGCCAACGTGCTCACGCGCATCAAGCTGCTGATGCTCGATTCGCTCGGCTGCGCGCTCTACGGCGCGGACCTCGAATGGACGCGCATCATGCAGAAATGTC
>CAZEAX010000309.1:0-6002 GCA_964510405.1 uncultured Streptomyces sp.
CAGCAAATCGAAGGATATGGATAAGCTCGCTGACCAGGCCACCCCCGAGGCGATCGCCGAGACAGCGGTCAAGAGCGGCTGCAAGAGCATCGCCTTCACCTACAACGACCCGGTCATTTTCGCCGAATACGCGATGGACGTCGCCGACGCGTGCCATGCGCGCGGCATCAAGACGGTCGCAGTGACCGCCGGCTATATGCACGACGCGCCGCGGCGCGATTTCTACGCCAAAATGGACGCCGCCAACGTCGACCTCAAAGCCTTCACCGACGAGTTCTATTTCAAGCTGTGCGGAGCCCACCTGCAACCGGTGCTCGACACGCTCGTCTATCTCAAGCACGAGACCAAAGTCTGGTTCGAGATCACGACTTTATTGATCCCCGGCAAGAACGACTCGGTCGAGGAAATCACTGCCATGTGCGAGTGGATCATGCGCGAGCTCGGGCCCGACGTGCCGCTGCATTTCACCGCATTCCATCCCGACCACAAGATGACCGAAATACCCGCGACGCCGCCGGCGACGCTGACGCGCTCGCGCAAGATCGCGCTCGATGCCGGCTTGCACTACGTATACACCGGCAACGTGCACGACACCGACGGCGGCACGACCTGTTGCCCGCGCTGCCACGCCCCGCTCATCGTGCGCGACTGGCACCAGATCAACGCTTACGACGTGACGCCTGAATCGAAATGCCCGCATTGCGCGATGACGGTCGCGGGCGAGTTTGAAATGTTCAACGGCCAGTTCGGCCGGCGGCGCATTCCCGTCGCGATCAACCGGCATTGAAACGATGACTCCAATTCAAAAGCGCTGCGCGCTCGGCATCGTTGCACTCTCCGCGGCGATCACCGCCGCGCCCGCGCACGCTCAGCAATTCCCGAGCCGCCCGATCCGCCTGATCTCACCTTATCCGCCGGGCGGCGGCAACGACGTGCTCGCGCGCCTGATCGCCGACAAACTGGGCGATGGGCTCGGCCAGCGCGTCGTCGTCGACAACCGCGCCGGTGCGAACACCATAGTCGGCACCGACATCGTCGCGAAGTCCGCGCCCGACGGCCACACGCTCGTGCTGGTGCCCAACAGTTTTGTCACGAACGTCGGGTTTTACGCCAAGCTGCCCTACGATACCGTGCGCGATTTCGCGCCGGTCGCGCTCGTAGCACTCTCGCCGCAAATGCTCGTAGTGCATCCGTCGGTGCCCGCAACCACTGTGAAAGAATTGATCGCGCTCGCGAAAGCGAAGCCCGGCTTCTACAGCTACGGCAGCTCGGGAAACGGTTCGGTCGGCCATCTCGCAATGGCGTTGTTCGACATGATGGCCGGCGTGAAAATGGAACACATTGCGTACAAAGGCACGGCGCCCGCAGTGACCGAACTGCTCGGGGGACAGATCCAGCTCATGATGTCGTCGATGCTCTCGGTGCTGCCGCAAGTGAGGGCCGGAAAATTGCGCCTGCTCGCCGTCACCACGGCACGGCGCTCACCGGCCGTGCCCGATGCGCCGACGATTGCGGAGTCCGGTGTACCGGGTTATGAGGCGACATTGTGGTACGGGCTGGTCGCGGCTGCACACACGCCGGCGCCGATACTCGAAAAACTGAGCAGCCAGATCGAAAAAACGCTGCGCGATCCTGAAATCGTCGACAAACTCGCGCGCCAGGGTGTGGAGCCTTACTACTACGGTCCGCAGGAATTTGCCAAACGGGTCCGCGAAGAGATACCGAAATGGGCGAAAGTCATCAAGGATGCGGGTATACGCATCGAATGAGTCGCTCGAACCTTTCCGTGCATAACATCATTCGTCGCGGCACGGCGTTTGCGTGCATGCTAACCGGTGCGTGCGCGGCTGCGACTGATTTCCCGTCGCACCCGCTGCGCCTGATCGTGCCGTATGCGCCCGGCGGCAACGCCGACATCATGGCGCGGCTCGTCGCCCAGCGTTTGAGCGAAAACGTCGGCCAGCAGGTCGTGGTCGACAATCGCGCGGGCGCCAGCGGCATTATCGGCACCGAGCTCGCGGTCAAAGCGCCGCCCGACGGCTATTCGATCGTGCTGGTCGCCAGTTCGCTCGCGACCAATCCCTCCCTCATCAAGACGCTCCCGTATAACGCGCGGCGCGACCTTGCGCCGGTCAGCATGGTCGGCTCGACGCCGCTGATACTGGCTGCATTTCCGGGACTCGCCGCTTCCACGGTCAAAGAACTCGTCGCGCTCGCGAAAGCGAAACCCGGCCAGTTGAATTACGCGTCCTCGGGCACCGGCTCGCCGGCCAATCTCGCGGGCGCGCTGCTGAACTTCATGGCCGGCATCAACATCGTGCACGTCACCTACAAAGGCACGGCGCAGGCCACGACCGACGTGCTGGGCGGCCAAGTGCAGCTTTTTTATCCGAGCATGACTGCGGCCCTGCCCTACGTCAAAGCCGGCAAGCTGAAAGCGCTCGGCATGACGAGTCCCGCGCGCTCGCCGCTCGCGCCGGAAGTGCCGACCGTGTCCGAGTCGGGAATACCCGGATACCAGGCGAACATCTGGAACGGCGTGCTCGTGCCAACGGCAACGCCGCGCCCACTCATTGTCAGGCTCAACGCCGAATTCGTGCGCGTGCTCGCCACGCCCGACACGCGCGAGCGCTTCGCGGCGATGGGCGCGGATGCCGCGCACAGCACGCCCGAGGAATTCCGCGATTTCATCCTGGCCGAAGAAAAGAAGTGGGCCAGGGTCGTACGCGAGTCCGGTATTCGCGCCGAATAGGCACGCTGATCGCATTGCGCTTGAACGGGTGCGGCACGACCCCGGATTGGCAGGGACAAAGGCCTGTATAATCCGGCCTTTTTTGCAGAATGTTGATGGAAGCACAGCCGGCCGGCCGCAAAAGCCGCGTCGGCCCGTTTCACGGCTCGGCCGATGCGCTCGCGCTCGCCGAACTGGCGGGAAAGGTGCGTCCGCTGCTCGTGATAACCGCGACCGCCGGCGCGGCGCAACGCCTGCTCGACGAAATCCCCTACTTCAATCCGGCGCTGAAAGTCCACCTGCTGCCGGACTGGGAGACGCTGCCCTACGACAGCTTCTCGCCGCACCACGATCTCGTCTCCGAGCGGCTCGCCACGCTGTACCAGATCACGCAGCAAGCATTCGATATAGCGATCGCGCCGGTGACCACCGCGCTCTATCGCCTGGCACCGGTCGAATATCTGGCCGCGCGTACCTTTTTCTTCAAGCAGGGTGAAAAGCTCGCAGCCGACGAATTGCGCAAGCAACTCACCGTCGCCGGCTATACACACGTCGCACAGGTGCTGTCGCCGGGCGAATACAGCTTTCGTGGCGGACTCATCGATTTGTTCCCGATGGGCAGCGCGCTGCCGTACCGGATCGATCTCTTCGACGACCAGATCGAATCGATCCGCAGCTTCGACGTCGACACCCAGCGCAGCATCTACAAGGTCAACGACGTGCGCCTCCTGCCCGCGCGCGAGTTCCCGCTCGACGAAGACGGCCAGACGATGTTCCGGCGCAATTTCCGCACGCGCTTCGAAGGCGACCCGTCGCGCTCGCGGATGTACAAGGACGTGAGCAACGGCATCGCGCCCGCGGGCGTCGAATATTATTTGCCGCTGTTCTTCGAGAGCACTGCACTGCTGACCGACTATCTGCCGGCCAATACGACGCTGGTATTGCACCACGACGTGCAGCCCGCGATCGAACAGTTCTGGCAGGACACGCAAGCGCGCTTCGACTTGCTCGGCGGCGACCGCAGCCAGCCGCTGCTGCCACCGCGCTATTTGTTTCTGTCGACCGATGCGTTCTTCGGCGCGATCAAGCCGTTCGCGCGCGTCGAGATTGCCGGCGCCGAAGATGCGGCGGCACCGTCATCACCCGCGGAGTTGCAATCCTCGCTGACTACGAGTCCATTGCCGCCGGTCGCCGTCGATCGCCGCGCCGACAACCCGGTGAACAAGCTGCAGGCGTTCATCGCGGGTTACGACGGCCGCGTGCTGCTCGTCGCGGAAGCCCTGGGCCGGCGCGAGACCATGCTCGAATATTTCGGCGAGCACGGCATCAAGCCGGCGCCGTGCACGAGCTTCAGCGAATTTCTCGCGGGCAGCGCGCCCGTGATGCTCGGCGTAGCGCCGCTTGCAGCGGGCTTCGTGCTGGATGGGCGCCGCCTCGCGATCATTACCGAAAACGAGCTTTACGCGTCGCAGGTGCGCACGCGCCGTGAGCGCGAAGCACGCAAGACCTCCAGCGAAGGCATGCTGCGCGATCTTTCCGAGGTCAAAGTCGGCGACCCGGTCGTTCATCTGCAGCACGGCATCGGCCGCTACCTCGGCCTGCAGAATCTCGATTTCGGCGAAGGCGCGACGGAATTCCTGACGCTCGAATACACGCGCGGCGACAAGCTCTACGTGCCGGTGTCGCAACTGCATCTGATCAGCCGCTACAGCGTCGCGCCCGCCGAGACGGCGCCGCTGCACGATCTGGGCAGCGGCCAGTGGGACAAGGCGAAGAAGAAAGCCGCGGCGCAGGTGCGCGACACCGCGGCGGAGCTGCTGAATCTTTACGCGCAACGAGCCATGCGCGAGGGCCACGCGTTCAAGCTGCAGCAGCACGACTACGAAGCATTCAGCGATGCGTTTCCGTTCGAAGAAACGCCCGATCAGCGCGCCGCGATCACCGCAACGCTCAATGATCTCCAACAAGGCAAGCCGATGGACCGCCTGATCTGCGGCGACGTCGGCTTCGGCAAGACCGAGGTCGCATTGCGCGCTGCGTTCGTCGCCGTCAACGAAGGCAAGCAGGTCGTGGTGCTCGTGCCGACCACGCTGCTCGCCGAGCAGCATTTCAACACGTTCTCCGACCGCTTCGCCGACTGGCCGGTGAAAATCGCCGAGTTGTCGCGCTTCCGGTCGCCCAAGCAGGTTGCCGAGACGCTGGCGGCCTTGACCGACGGCAAGGTCGACATCGTGATCGGCACCCACAAGCTCCTGCAGCAGGACATCAAGTTGAAGAACCTGGGCCTCGTCATCATCGACGAGGAGCACCGGTTCGGCGTGCGCCAGAAGGAAAAATTGAAAGCGCTGCGCGCCGAGGTCGACGTGCTGACGCTGACCGCGACGCCGATCCCGCGCACGCTCGGCATGGCGCTCGAGGGCCTGCGCGACTTTTCGGTGATCGCCACCGCGCCGCAGCGCCGGCTCGCGATCAAGACCTTCGTCGCCCGCCACAGCAAGGGACTCATCCGCGAAGCGATGCTGCGCGAGCTTAAACGCGGCGGCCAGGTGTATTTCCTGCACAACGACGTCGATACCATAGTCCAGATCGAAGAGAGCCTAACGCGCCTCGTGCCGGAAGCGCGCATCCGCATCGCGCACGGCCAGATGCGCGAGCGCGAGCTCGAAATGGCGATGCGCGACTTCTACCAGCAGCGCTTCAACATCCTGCTGTGCACGACCATCATCGAAACCGGCATCGACGTGCCGACCGCCAACACGATCATCATCAATCGCGCCGACAAGTTCGGCCTCGCGCAACTGCATCAATTGCGCGGCCGCGTCGGGCGCTCGCATCACCAGGCGTACGCGTACCTGCTGCTGCCCGACGAAGGCAGCATCACGAGCCAGGCCAAGAAGCGGCTCGAGGCGATCCAGCAGATGGAAGAGCTCGGCTCGGGTTTCTTCCTCGCGATGCACGACCTCGAAATTCGCGGCGCCGGCGAAGTGCTCGGCGATTCGCAATCGGGCGAGATGCAGGAGGTCGGCTTCAATCTTTACTGTGCAATGCTCGACACCGCGGTCAAATCGCTCAAGCAGGGTGTGGAGCCCGACCTGTCCGCGCCGTTGGGGATCACGACGGAAATCAACCTGCACGCGCCGGCGCTGCTGCCTGACGACTACTGCAACGATATTCACGAGCGCCTCGTGATCTACAAGCGGCTCGCCAACTGCGAGACCCTTGAAGCGCTCGACGCGATGCACGAGGAACTGATCGACCGCTTCGGCCTCTT
>CAZEAX010000310.1:0-5995 GCA_964510405.1 uncultured Streptomyces sp.
CACATCGTCGTGCAACAGCGTCGCCGTGTGTATGAATTCCACCACCGCCGCCAGTTCATGATGCTGGGTGCCGCGGTAGCCGAACGCACCGGCCGACAAAATCACCATCGCCGGGCGCAGCCGTTTTCCGCCGCTGCCGACGATGTATTCGGCGACCTCGCGGACCAGCGCGACTTCCGACGTCAGGCGCCGGCGAATGACGGCGTCCACCGCCCGCATATCGTCGGCGATCAGATCTTGAATGAAGGGAACGGACATCAGGCTACAGTGCAGAATGACGCCAGGCGCTGCATCCGGCCGGAAGGACGGGGCATTAATGGCAGCGGTACTGGCAAGTTGCTCATTTTACTAGCTTTGACTGAAAAATAGCATTTGGGTATAATGCCCGGTTTTCCGAATCCAGCTCGTCAGCGGTGAAAAGGGTCAAATCATGTATGCGGTCATCTCAACCGGCGGCAAGCAGTACCGTGTCGCGTCCGGCGCAAAACTAAAAATCGAGCAGCTCGCGGCTGACGTCGGTTCCGAAATCGTTATCGACCAGGTTTTGATGGTTGCCGACGGCGACAAGGTCGCTCTCGGCACGCCGCTCGTGGCGGGTGCGTCGGTCACCGCGAAAATCGTGTCCCACGGGCGCGGCGACAAGGTGCACATTTTCAAAATGCGCCGCCGCAAGCATTATCGCAAGTCCCAGGGTCACCGCCAAAACTACACCGAGATCGAAATTCTCGGCATCGCAGGATAGGGAGCAAGCGCCATGGCACATAAGAAAGCAGGCGGCAGTTCACGCAACGGCCGCGACTCGAACTCCAAACGCCTCGGCGTCAAAGCCTACGGCGGCGAAGTCATCACGGCGGGCAGCATTATCGTACGCCAGCGCGGCACGCAAGTGCACCCGGGCATCAATGTCGGCATCGGCAAGGACCACACGCTGTTTGCTTTGGTCCCCGGCACCGTCCAGTTTGCAATCAAGGGCTCGGCCAAAAAGAGAACCGTCAATATCGTTGCTGCCGCGTAGAGCAGGCTCTTGACGCATTAAAAAGCCCTGCCGAAACGCAGGGCTTTTTTGTTTCTCCGCCGCTTTCGAACGGCGAGAAATTGTCACAGGCAACCCGAATCCGAAAGAGCGCCGAACGAACATGATCAAATCCCGACTGCAAAACCCGCGCCGCGCAAATGCTGCGGCGGCCACGATCGCACGCCGATGAAATTCATCGACGAAGCTACGGTCGAACTGCACGCCGGCAAAGGCGGTGACGGCTCGGCCTCGTTCCGGCGCGAAAAATTCGTGCCGCGCGGCGGTCCCGACGGCGGCGATGGCGGACGCGGCGGCAGCCTCTTCGCGGTCGCAGACCGCAATATCAACACGCTGGTCGATTATCGCTTTGCGCGCATCCACCGTGCGAAAAACGGCGCGGCGGGCCGCGGTTCGGACTGCAATGGAAAATCGGCGGACGACGTCGTTTTACGCGTGCCGGTCGGCACGGTGATCAGCGATTTCGAGACCGGCGACATCATTGCCGACCTGGCGACACACGAACAAAAAGCCCTGCTCGCCAAAGGCGGTGACGGCGGCCTCGGCAATCTCAATTTCAAGTCCAGCACCAATCGCGCGCCGCGCCAGTTCACGCGCGGCATGCCGGGCGAGTCGCGTAAACTAAAATTCGAGCTCAAGGTTCTGGCCGATGTGGGGTTGCTTGGCATGCCCAACGCGGGCAAATCAACCTTCATTCGCGCGGTCTCGGCCGCCCGGCCGAAAGTCGCCGATTATCCGTTTACCACGTTGCATCCCAATCTCGGCGTGGTACGCGTCGACAACAACCGCAGCTTCGTGATCGCCGATATTCCGGGCCTGATCGAAGGCGCCGCCGAAGGCGCCGGCCTCGGCCACCAGTTCCTGCGCCACCTCGCGCGCACACGCTTGCTGCTGCACATCATCGACATCGCGCCGTTTGACGCGCAAGCCGATCCGGTCGCCGAAGCGCGGGCTATCGTCAACGAACTGAAAAAATACGACGAAACACTGTTCGACAAGCCGCGCTGGGTGGTGCTGAACAAGGCCGACCTGCTCGCGCCCGACGAGCAGCCGCAACGCGTAAAGCAGTTCCTGGCGGATTTTGGGTGGCGGGACAAAAGCTTTATCATTTCGGCATTGAGCGGCGCGGGCTGCAAGGAACTCACTTACGCGATCATGGAACACCTCGATGCGACGCGCGAGTCGGCGGTTACCAGCGAGGATGCCGAAGCGGACCTCGATTCTGCGGGTTCTTGAGTCCTTGGCCGACGACCTACGGTTCGAAATGACATGACTGCGGAATTCGCCAAAGCCAAACGCCTGGTCGTCAAAGTCGGCAGCAGCCTGGTCACCAACCAGGGGCAGGGGCTCGATCACGCTGCGCTCGCGCGCTGGGTCGCCCAGATCGCCGAATTGCGCAAGCTCGGCCGCCAGGTCCTGCTGGTATCGAGCGGCGCGATCGCCGAGGGCATGCAACGCCTGGGCTGGAAGCAGCGGCCCAGCGCCGTGCACGAACTGCAGGCCGCGGCGGCCGTGGGCCAAATGGGATTGATCGAAGCGTACGAATCGCGTTTTCGCGAACACTCGTTAATCACGTCGCAGATTCTGCTGACGCACGAAGACATGGCGGACCGCAAGCGCTATTTGAACGCGCGCTCCACCTTGCGTACGTTGCTTGACCTGGGTGTAATTCCCATCATCAACGAAAACGACACCGTGGCGACCGATGAAATTCGCGTCGGCGACAACGATACGCTCGGCGCTCTGGTCACCAATCTGGTCGAGGCTGACGTGCTGGTGATACTCACCGATCAGGCCGGACTTTTTTCCGCGGACCCGCGCAAAGATCCGCATGCGACTCTGCTGCACGAAGTGCGTGCCGGAGATCCCGAACTGGAAAAAATCGCCGGCGGCGCGGGCAGCGCGATCGGGCTGGGCGGCATGCTCACGAAGGTCCTGGCCGCCAAGCGTGCCGCCCGCAGCGGCGCGCACACCGTCATCGCGTCAGGGCGCGAAGACCAAGTGCTGGTGCGGCTCGCGCGCGGCGAACGGATCGGCACATTCTTAAAGGCGGCGACCCAGACGCTGGCCGCGCGCAAGCAATGGCTCGCCGATCATCTGCAGGTTCGCGGCAAACTGATACTCGATGCCGGCGCCGTCAAGGCCTTGCGCGACCAGCGCAAGAGTCTCCTGCCGATCGGTGTGTTCGACGTGGCGGGCGAGTTCGAACGCGGCGAAGCGGTCGGCTGCTGCGGTCCCGACGGCGTCGAAATCGCGCGCGGGCTCGTCAATTACAGCGCCGGCGAAACGCGCCGCATACTTAAAACGCCGTCGAGCGAGATCGCAGCCAAGCTGGGCTATGTCGACGAGCCGGAACTGATACACCGCGACAATCTCGTCCTGATGTGACCATGGAGCTACGCCCCCCGCCCCGCGGCGGCGTGAATATTACCGGTGGCAAGCGGCAGTGCGGCACATTGGTATTCTTGCGGCTTATGCTAGTCTTTTATCGCGACAATTCTTGTGGAGGCAACATGAACATACACATCCCTCACGGACTGCGTTACGCGGTGGCCATATTCGCATTGGGCGCCGGGCTTGCGGCGACCTCGGTCGCGGCAGCCTTTGACCTCATAACGGAAGACGAAGCGAAACTTCCCGCGGCGCCCAAGGTCATGAGCCGCGGCGGGATTACGCGCGGCCCCGGCATCAAGATATTAACTCCCGCCCCCGAAGGCCAAGTCAAATCGCCGTTCGCAATGAAAGTTGAATTTCAACCGCACGGCGGCGTCAAAATCGACGCGTCGTCGGTGAAAGTCACCTACCTCAAGAAACCGGCGGTCGACCTGACGCCGCGCCTGAAAGCGGCGATTTCGGAAACCGGTATCACTCTCGCGGATGCGCAGGTGCCGGCGGGGTCTCACGACTTGAAGATCGACGTCACCGACGCGGATGGCCGCACCAAATCCGAAACGCTCAGTTTTACCGTCGTCAAATAGCCACTTCCGGTTGCAGCCGGAACCACCGGTATCAATTAACAACGCCTTTCAAGCCGGCGACAATCGCGGCGATCGCGCTCGCGACAGGCATCAGATTGTTGATCAATCCGTGAATGGAATCGACGTGTTTTTTCAGTTCAGTGCCCGTCTTTACCGCCTTGCCCGTCACGGACGCGAGTGATTGAGCCAGCTTGAGAGTCGCTTCGCCGGCGCGGTTGCGCGCGCCGGTACGCGCCTGCATGGCGCAACTGATCAACACACCGGTGTGATGTGCAAACGCGATACTCGCGACATATTCGAGCGTCTCGCGCCACTCGCGGAAATTTTCGGGCATTACCGACGTGTGCTCGTGCAAACTCGTCACGTATGACATGCCGAATACGGCAATCAGGCCGATCGCTATTGCGATACCGATTTGTCGCCACGGGTTGATGCGATAGCGCAAGGTAAGCCACAACGCGACCGGCAGCGGGATCACCACCGATATCAGGCGCAGCACCACGGTGCGAAGGTCATAGACGAATACGACCAGCCAATGGGCAACAAGCAGCAGGATAATCGTCGTCACGGCGGCAAACACGATGCGCCGCCACGTCTGCGGCTGCAATTCAACGGCGGCCGCGGCGACCGCGTCGGCGGCATCGCTGACTTCCCGCGATAGCGCACCGAGCGTGTCCTGCAGCGTAGCCTTGACCGCCGCAACTTCGGCTTCCAGCGCTGCCAGCCGCGACATGATATCGGCGTGTCCGGCACCCGCCACGGTCGCGTCGGCCGGTGATCCGGGCACGGCGTCGCCCTGAAACTTGATTTCGACGGCGCGGATCTTGTCGATCAACGGCAGCAAAAATGCCAAGTCGCGCTCGGGCGCGCCCGCATTCGACGCCTGATTACCGTCTGCTTTCGAGTGACTGTCCATAGCCCTCCCCGGTTGCCATGCCGACACGGCGGCTTCGCGCATCGGTTGCGGCTAGCCGCATTGTAAGCCAGGCTGCAGTCGGTGTAATCCCGCGGGATCAGGCAACTTGCGCATGGATGCCCGCGCCTGGAGAAGCGCTGGGCGGCGTCGCTAACGGCGGTTGCTGCTGCGCGGCGGTTGGCCGTAGGGAACACCGTATTTAAAGCGATTTGTCGCTTCCTTCACGGAAGCGACCGGGCCGCCGTCGGGGCAGAAATAACTCGCATACAGCACGCCGTACTGCCGGTTCACGTCTTTGTACTGGATCCTGCGCCAAACGGGCGCGCGCACGCTGGACCACGTGCCGTCGCGGCGGCCGAACGCGTAAGATTTCTGTTCCGTCGTTTCGCAGCGGATGCCTTCATACGAAATGTTTTCGGCGCCGCTCGGACTCCTGACGACCAGCGTATAGCGCACGACTCCGTCGTCGCCGATCGAAATCGAATCCGCATCGATGAAAAACCGGTTGGCGTTCGCGGCACTCGGCTCGAACGCAAGCAGATTGCCGTCTTTGGGAAGCGGCGGCAGCTTGACTTCGCGTTCGACGAAGTCCTTTTTATCCGCGTCTTCGTCGTCGCCCAGAAGCCGCACTGGCTGCGCCGACACCGCGAGCGGCAGCATAAGCGCGCACCCCGCCAGTAGTTTCAGCAATCCCGACCGACCCATGTCAGCCCCGCAAATCCCGCAGCAACGACGCTTTCACCGCAACCGGCACTTGGTCGATTTCCGCCGTATAAGCGGCGTGCTCAACACCAATGGCCAGATCGCTCCCCGCACTGAGCGCGGCAATCATCGGCGCCATCAACTCGAAGCGCAGAAAGTGCACGGCAGAGGTTTTTTTGTCGTTCGCGCGCTCCATATCCTCGTCCGCGATTGCATATACACGGTCATGCCCGGCCACACGCACCCACACGCGGTCTTCGACGCCGCGCAACAACGCGAGCTTGACCTGGCGTTCACCGACGTCCGGATATGCGATCAACATCGTCGCCTTCCAGTTGCTGCCGTCTGGGATCAGCGGATTGTAGG
>CAZEAX010000311.1:0-5995 GCA_964510405.1 uncultured Streptomyces sp.
CACGCAAAATCTCCAGCGTGCCCGCCGCGACGGCACTGCGCGCGAGTGCTTCCGGAATTCCGGCCTCCTCCCACGCTTCGCGAATGATGGTTTGCAGCGGCGGCACGCCGGCGGACATGCCGCCGCCCACCAGATTGTCGAGCATGCCGGGATCGATCGGCTTCGCTGCGGCGCGGCGCGCGAGCCACATCTCGCAGGCAGCACCCTCGCCGCAATACCCGTTCGCGTGCGCGGCATAGGTCGTCGTGCCGAAGAAGCGCGCCGCGGCGCGCTCGATATGCAGAAGCGGCGGCGCATCGAAGGCGGTCGCGACCGCATAGCGCTCGTTACGCCAGCCAGCGATCGCGCCGTCCTGATGCAGCGCGCCGATCACATGCCCGACGGCTTTGCTGCGCGCGGCTGGGCTGTCCAGCGATTCGGCAATCCGCACGCCGCGCGCGTCGCGTTTAAAAATGTCCGGCCATGCCGCGAGCCGCTGAGCGTGTGCCTTGCGCAGCCATCCGATGCGCGCGCCATCGCACAACAACGGCACGTGCGCAGCGGGATTAAATTTTTGCGCGGCGCGTATTAACTCGCGCGTCACCAGCTCGTGCACGGGCTCAACCCCCGCCGCATCGCGCGCAGCTATTGCCCGGTCGCCTGCGGAAGCCGACTGAGGACAAGCGTTCAAACACGCTTGCGCACGGCCGTCAGGAATTCGTCGAGGATGGGCGCGGGATTCAGCACCGTCTCGTCCGACGGATGCAGAAACTCCGGATGCCATTGCACGCCGAACACGTAGCCGCGTCCGCGCCAGCGGATCGCCTCGATGACGCGGTCGGATTCGGAATACGCTTCCACGACGAGATCGCGGCCGAGCGTATTGATCGACTGGTGATGAATGGAATTCACCCGGCCCTTGCGCGTCTCCGGATACAGCCGCGCGAGGCCCGATTCGGGCTCGATGCAGATCTCGTGAAAATTTTTGTCATATGCGTTCCTGGCGCGATGCGTGAAGCTGCCAGGCAACTGGCTCATGATGTCCTGGTGCAGAGTGCCGCCGAATGCAACGTTGATCAACTGCGCGCCGCGGCACACGCCGAGCACCGGCTTGTCCGCCTCGATGAACTCATGCAGCACTTCCATTTCGTAGATGTCGCGCACGCGGTCGCCCGCCCATTCCGGATGGAGCGGCTCTTCGCCGTACGTTTCAGGCGCGAGATCGGCCCCGCCCTGCAGCACCAGCGCATCCAGATGTTTCGCGTAGTCCGACAGCCGGATATTGCTGCGGTGGATCAATCCGTCTTTGTCGACCGAGGGAATCATGAAGACCAGCACGTCGCGCGACATCACCCAGTGCGCCATCGACTGCTCGAGATATTGCAGCGTTTTGCTCTGCACGCCGATGCTCGAAGGCTCGGGATGGAAAAAGCGGGCGGAAACGCCGATTTTAAGAGTTTGCTTGCGCATGGTCGCATCGCTCCGGAACAACCGGTGGTGGGCGCTGAAAAATATTATGCCCGATTATTGGCCCGCCACACGGCGCTAGTACGCCGCCTGCTGCGCGGCCTCGGCGAGCAGCCAGTCGCGGAACGCCGCCACCGCGGAGCGCTGCAGGGAATTTTCGGGACAGACCAGATAGTACGCCGATTGCAGCGGGACCTGCAGTTCGAACGGCAGAATCAACCGTCCCACCGCGAGTTCCGCTGCGGCGAGTACCGGAAATGTGGCGACCACGCCCAACGCGTCGCTCGCCGCTTCGAGCGCCAGCACCGGCTGGCTGAAATGCGAGCCGCGGCTGGTATCGATGCCTTCGACGCCGGCCGCTTTCAGCCACGTGTTCCAGAACGAAACGCCGTCGTAGAGCGTGCCGGTGTCGTCGTGCACGAGCAGATGAAATTGCAGGTCCCGCGGATGGTGCAACGGATTTTCGCCATGCACGAGCTGCGGGCTGCAAATCGGCGCGAGTGTCAGCGGAAATAGTTTGTCGAAGCGAAAATTCGTGTACTCGCCGTGGCCGTAAAGAATCGCGACGTCGGAATCTTCGAGCCAGTTTTCCACCGTCGCGCGTTCGACCTCGTTGTCATGCCCTCGTCTGTTTACCAACCGCGTGCGCGCAGTAATGCGCACGTCGACATCCGGTTGCGCGGCGAAAAAACGGTGCAGCCGCGGCATCAGCCAGCGCGTTGCGAACGACGGCGCGACGCTGACGGTCAACTGCCCGCTGTCGGGCCGCGGTCGCATGCGGGTGACGGCGTCGGCGAGCGCGTCGAACCCTTCGCTCAACCGCGGCAAAGCCGCTTTCGCGGCGCCCGTCAGTTCGAGCCCGCGTCCGACGCGGCGAAACAAAGCCACCCCCAGATAATCTTCGAGCGCCTTGACCTGGTGACTGATCGCGGCCGGCGTCACGTTCAATTCCTCCGCCGCGCGTTTGAAGCTCAGTTGGCGCGCGGCAGACTCGAAAGCCTTGAGCGCATTGAGCGGGGGTAACCGTTCCGTCATAAATGCATTAGTTTTTCTAAACTCGTAAGTTACAATATATCATGTGTTGCGACGCAACAAAATTAACTTCTAGCGGTCTATCATAGTGTTCGCGAGGCTCAGATTGACGGACCCCGTTCATCTGAGAATAGTTTTAGTAATTTTGGAATTAAGGAGACAGAAATGTCGAAATATGCGGAAAAAGCTTCAAAATCAGATCTTTATGCGCGCGTCAAGCTTGCTCCCGTCAATGCGATCCAGCGCGCTGTCGCAGTCAATGCGTTGCGCGACGCGGATGCGATCAGCAACGCGATCATATGGGCAATCTCGGCGGTCCGCCGCTTGGCTAGCCGCAGCGGTACCAGCGCAAGTCACCTGCTCCACAACCACTAATCACGGTTGCGGTGCCGATGGGCAACTCCGGCATCTGAAGCAGGCCAAGAATGGCGGCGCGTGTCGGATGCGCACCGCGTAAAACCCGGCGTTGGCCGGGTTTTGCTTTTTAAGGCGTCGCTGACGCGGACTGCTCGACCAGCAGCCGTTCGATTTCGCGCACGAGCCCGGCGTCGGTGGCGCTCGTGCCGCTGTCGAACCCGAGCACGCGGTTGCCGCTGCGGTCGATCAGGTACTTGTGAAAATTCCAGTGCGGCGCGCCGCCGCCGCGTCGCGCGAGCGCGGCGTATAACGGGTTGGCCAGCGGTCCCGATACCACGGTCTTCTCGAACATCGGAAAACTCACGCCGTAATTCAGCTGGCAGAACTGGGCGACTTCCTGGTTGCTGCCCGGCTCCTGCCCGCCAAAATCGTTCGAGGGAAAACCGATCACGACGAGCCCGCGCTTCTGGAAGCGCTTGTACAGCGCCTCCAATCCCTCGTACTGCGGCGTGTAACCGCACTGGCTCGCGGTATTGACCACGAGCACGACCTTGCCCGCGTAGTCGCACAGCGATTGCGGTTTGCCGGTCAAAAGCCCCGGGAAACTGTGATCGAGCACGGATTTGCACGCTGCGGTCGGCGCCGCTGCGGCGCACGTCGCAAGCCATACGCCCAACAAGGCGATCGTGAAATTGACTCGAGCGAGTTTCATCGCGAACGTGACGAAACCGTCACTTCATCAACTCGGCGCTGCGCTTCACTGCTTTCACGATATTGATATAGCCGGTGCAGCGACACAAATTGCCTTCGAGCCCGTGATAGATCTCTTCGTCAGTCGGGTGCGGATTGTCTTTCAGCAATGCGGTCACCGCCATGATCATGCCCGGCGTGCAAAACCCGCACTGCAGCGCATGGCAATCGGTGAACGCCTGCTGGACCGGATGCAGCTTGTCGCCCTTGGCAAGGCCTTCGATCGTGACGATCTCCGCACCGCTCGCCTGCACCGCCAGCATCGTGCACGACTTGATCGCGCGCCCGTTGACGTGCACCGTGCAGCAGCCGCATTGACTGGTATCGCAGCCGATGTGGGTGCCGGTGAGCAGGAGCTGGTCGCGCAGCACATCGACCAGCAGCGCGCGGTCTTCGACTTCGCGCGATTGTTTGGTGCCGTTAACGGTCAGTTCGATTTTTGTCATGGGTGGCAGTCAAAGAGTCGGTTTTGTATCGATGAATCACGCGAGCATTTTCTTGACCGCGCGCTTCGCCATCACTCGCGCGAGGTTGGCGCGGTATTCGCGCGTGGCGTGGATATCCTCGTTCATGTCGTCCGTGGCGAGCGGCACGCTCTCGAGCGCGTCCGCGTTCAGTTTTTTCGTCAACGCAGCTTCCGCTTCCGCCCACCGGAAAACGCCCGACGCCACACCCGTCACGGCGACGCGCAGCCCCGCCGCGCTTTCCGCGACGAACACGCCGGCCATCGCGTAGCCCGATGCGGGGTGCGGAAATTTTTCGTAGGCCGCGCGCTTCGGGATATTGAACCGCACGCGCACGACGATCTCGCCGTCTTCCAACGCGGTCGCGAACATGCCCTGAAAATAATCCGCCGCAGCTATCTCCCGTTTGTTCGTGACGATGGTCGCGTCGAGCGCCAGCACCGCCGCCGGATAATCCGCCGCGGGATCGTTGTTGGCCACCGAGCCGCCGATCGTCCCGCGGTTGCGCACCTGCGGATCGCCGATCTGGTTGGCGAGCGCCGCCAGCGCCGGGATGGCTTTCTTCACCACCGGCGAAGCCGCGACTTCGAAGTGCTGGGTCGCCGCGCCGATCTCGAGCTGTGCGCCTTTGACTTCGATGCCGCGCAATTCGGGCAACCCGGCGATATCGACGAGATGCGACGGCTGCGCGAGCCGCTGCTTGAGGGTCGGGATCAGCGTCATGCCGCCGGACATCAGCTTGGCTTCGGGATGCGCCGCGATGAACGCCTGCGCCTCAGTCAGCGATTTTGCCTTCACATAAGTAATTTCGAACATGCGACTCCCTGTTTACGCTATTTGCTTTTTGCCGCCCGAATGGAATGCCACACCTTGCTCGGGGTATATGGCATATCGAGATGTCCGACACCGGCGGGCCGCAATGCATCGGTCATTGCGTTGGCGAGCGCGGGCAGCGAAGCCGTGCAACCCGATTCTCCCACGCCTTTCGCCCCGATTGCGTTCAGCTTGCTGGGCAGCGGACGGTCGCCGACATTGATGTCGCGCACGAGACCGGCGCGCGGCATGCAATAGTCCATGAAGCTGCCGGTCAACAACTGCCCGCTCGCGCGATCGTAAACGACCTCTTCCTGAAACATCTGGCCGGCGCCCTGCGTGACGCCGCCGTGCACCTGGCCTTCGACGATCTGGTGATTGATCACGGTGCCGCTGTCGTCGACCGCAACGTAGGAAGCGATCTCGGTCACGCCGGTATCCGGATCGATTTCGACTTCGGCAATGTGGCAGCCATTGGGCCAGGTCGAGCCCACGGTCGCCTCGGCGAGCGTGTTCATCGGATGCGGATGGCGGCCCGCGAGTTTTTTGGCGAGTTCGACGAAACTGATCGTCTTCTCGCCATCGCGCGATTTAAACGCGCCGCCGGAGTAATCGACCTGCGAAGGTTCGAGTTCCAGTTCTTCGGCCGCCAGAGGTTTCGCCTGCTCGATCAATTTATCCGCGGCGACTTTGCATACGCTGCCCACCCCCGCCATCGAACGCGAACCGCCGGTGTGATTGCCGACGAGTTCATGCGCGGGATCGCATTCGCGCAAGGTCACCGCTTCGTGCGGCAACCCGAGCGTGTCCGCGACCACCGACGTAAAAGTCGTTTCGTGGCCCTGCCCCGACGACATGCTCACGGTGTACACGGTAAGCTTGCCCTCGGCATCGACTTCGATCGCAACCTGGTCCTTCGGGAACACGCCGGCGCCGGTCGCTTCGATGATCGTCGAAAGACCCATGCCGCGCAGCTTGCCGCGCTGCTTTGCTGCCGCACGCCGCGCTTCGAAACCTTTCCAATCGGCAGTGTTCAATGCCTGATCGAGGCATCCCGCGAAGTCCGAGGGTTCGTACACGCCGACGGTCGGGGTCTTGTACGGAAACGCCTCCGGCGGAATGAAATTACGCCG
>CAZEAX010000312.1:0-5993 GCA_964510405.1 uncultured Streptomyces sp.
GAGGCGCGTGAGACCCAGCATGTCCAATGACGTCATTTTTTTTTGAAATCGCGGAATTCGTGAATGATGCCGCTGTGCTTCGCGTCCATCGAATGATGATGGTGGCCGCCCGCGTAGGCGCCCGCCTCCGGCTCGAACGGCGCCGTCACTTTGCTCACAGTGGCTTTCAAGCCGCGCAGCATTTGGGCGAGCACTTCGTCGGCCTGGAACCGCAGCCACCCTTCCCCGATCTGCACCGGCACGTGACGGTTGCCGAGATGATAGGCGGCGCGCACGAGCTCGAATGGCGTCGCGCATTTCGCCTCCATCAACTCTTCGTCGGCCGCGACGACGAGCACGATCCGGCCGTCGTTCGCGCGGAGGCAGTCGCCCCCGCGCAGAATGCTTCCATGTTCCAGAAAAAGTCCGGCCTCTTCACCAGACGCGAGCCTGGTGCGCAGCCGGCTTTTCTGGCGCAATTCGAACGGCAGGCTTAATTGCTCCTGGTGCGGCGCGGTCGCGCAGCGCGCTTCGATGACGAGCATGAATGCCGCCTAGAACAGGAAATAGCGCTGCGCCATCGGCAGCACGCTGGCGGGTTCGCACACGAGCAGCTGCCCGTCGGCTTTAACTTCATAAGTTTCCGCATCGACGGAAATATCCGGCGCGTAGTCGTTAAGTTTCATGTCCGACTTTCTCAATTTGCGCACGCCTTTGATCGCGACGAGCGGTTTGTGCAGTTTCAGTTTGGCGATGGCGGGATTTTTCAGCGCCGCTTTCGACACGAAAGTGACCGACGTATTGAGCGCCTTGCCGAACGCGCCGAACATCGGGCGATAGTGAACCGGTTGCGGCGTCGGGATCGACGCATTGGGATCGCCCATCGCGGCGGCGGCTATCATGCCCCCTTTCAATATCAACGACGGTTTGACGCCGAAGAACGCCGGCTTCCACAGCACGATGTCCGCGAGCTTGCCGACTTCGATCGAGCCGACTTCGGTCGAGATGCCGTGAGTGATCGCCGGGTTGATTGCGTACTTGGCGATGTAGCGCTTGACGCGGAAATTATCGCGATCTTGCGTGTCACCGGGTAACGCACCGCGCTGCTGCTTCATTTTGTGCGCGGTTTGCCAGGTGCGGATGATGACTTCGCCGACTCTGCCCATCGCCTGCGAATCGCTCGAGAACATCGACAATGCGCCGAGATCGTGCAGGATGTCTTCTGCTGCAATGGTTTCGCGGCGGATGCGCGATTCGGCGAACGCGACGTCTTCCGCGATTTTTGCGTCCAGATGGTGGCACACCATCAGCATGTCGAGATGTTCGTCGAGCGTGTTGATCGTGTAGGGACGCGTGGGATTGGTCGACGACGGCAATACATTCGCTTCGCCGCACACCTTGATGATGTCGGGCGCGTGCCCGCCGCCCGCGCCTTCCGTGTGAAACGTGTGGATCGTGCGGCCTTTGAACGCTTTGATGGTCGTTTCGACGAAACCCGATTCGTTCAACGTGTCCGTATGAATCGCGACCTGCACGTCCATCTGGTCGGCGACCGCGAGGCAAGCATCGATCGCGGCCGGCGTAGTGCCCCAGTCTTCGTGCAGCTTCAAGCCGATCGCGCCGTACTGCACCTGTTCGCGCAGCGGACCCGCAAGACTCACATTGCCTTTGCCGAGGAAGCCCAGGTTCATGGGGAACGCTTCGGCGGCTTCGAGCATTTTCATCATGTGCCACGGACCCGGCGTGCACGTCGTCGCGAACGTGCCCGTCGCGGGACCCGTGCCGCCGCCTATCATGGTGGTGACGCCCGACATCAACGCTTCTTCGATCTGCTGGGGACAGATGAAATGGATATGGGTGTCGATGCCGCCGGGCGTGACTATCATGCCCTCGCCCGCGATGATTTCCGTCGCCCCGCCGATCACGATGGTCACGCCGGGCTGGATGTCGGGATTGCCGGCCTTGCCGATGCCGGTGATGCGGCCGTTCTTGATGCCGATGTCGGCTTTTACGATGCCCCAGTAGTCGACGATCAGCGCGTTCGTGATGACGGTGTCGGCGCAGTCTTTCCAGTTGCGCTGGCTCTGCCCCATACCGTCGCGGATCACCTTGCCACCGCCGAATTTCACTTCTTCGCCGTACGTCGTGAAATCTTTTTCGACTTCGATGATGAGGTCGGTGTCCGCGAGACGAACGCGATCGCCTTTCGTGGGCCCGAACATCTCCGCATAAGCGTGCCGGCCGATTTTGAGCGTCATTTTTTGCCTTTCGCGCGCGCGATCGGTTTCTTTGCCGCGGCCTTATCGAGTTTGCCCATGACTTCACCCAGGAAGCCGTAGACGATGCGATCTCCATCCAGCGCCACGAGCGCGACGGTGCGTTCCTGGCCGGGCTCAAAGCGCACCGCGGTGCCGGCGGCGATATTCAACCGGAAACCGCGCGCGGCGGCGCGATCGAATTTGAGCGCTGCGTTGGTCTCGAAGAAATGATAGTGCGACCCGACTTGAATCGGCCGGTCGCCGGTGTTGGCCACTTTCAAGATCAACGTCTTGCGACCTTTGTTGAGCTCGATGTCGCCGCTCGCGGTAAAGATCTCGCCGGGTATCATCGCATTCCCCCTATACGATAGGCTGATGCACCGTGACGAGCTTGGTGCCGTCGGGAAACGTCGCCTCGACCTGGATCTCGGTGATCATTTCCGCGACGCCGTCCATCACGTCGTCGCGCCCGAGCAGCGTCGTGCCGTAGCTCATGAGTTCGGCAACGGTTTTGCCGTCGCGCGCGCCTTCCATGATCGCCGCCGTCACAAATGCGACCGCCTCCGGATAATTGAGCTTCAGACCGCGCCCCTTGCGCCTTTCCGCGAGCAACGCGGCCGTAAAGATCAGGAGCTTGTCTTTTTCGCGTGGTGTGAGTTCCATTGAGTTCGCCTTGCGTGAGAATCGATCAGGTGGTCCAGATGCGCGGCGTTACGGCCTCGCGTCCGCTAAAGCATGGCCGCAGCAAACGCCACAGGTCGATAAAATAACATTTTGCCTGCTCGCTCGAGTGCCCGAGATAACGCGCGACAAAAATATTCGGCATCGCGGTGATTCCGCTGCGCGCCGGTCCGTCGAGTTTGATGTCACGGCATTTTGCCACCAGTTCGGGTGCGACCGTCTGGCCCGCTGCCAGAAAAATGGCGCTCACCGGCGCGCCGCCAAGACCCGCCGGTGCCGAAAGCAGGCGTGATCCTCCATGCAATCGGCAGCGCTCGCTCCACAGCAATTCACCCGCGACTGAAATTTCTGTCGTCTGCCTGATATCGCCGGCATCGTATGTCTCGCCAGAAGCCGTGCGTCCGAGGCATAAAATTTCCCAACCCAGGTAATTGCCGCCCGCGAGATCGATAGCCGTATGCATGCGCGCGGCCGCGCGATCGAACACTATCGTTTCCGGCGGCAGCCATTCGAGCGTCGCGCCCGCGTCGATATTGATGTTTAACCGCTGGGTCGCCGGCGCATCTTCGGTGCGGTACCACTTGGTTGCGCCGGGCATGGTGATCAGCACCTGTGAACCCGCGTCCAATTTGACGTCGACCGCGAGCGTATCGTTGCCGGCGATGCCGCCGGGCGGATGCAGGATCAGCGTGTGACAGACCCCGGGGCCTTCCGGAAACAGCGACTTCTGCACGGTCAGCGGGCCGGTGTGCGTTTTGCGGCGCAGATGCGTGCCGCGTTCGGTCCGCGCATAGTCCAATTGCAAATGGGCGAGCCAGCCCGCCCTTGCGATCGGTTTCATGGAGCGGGTAACGTCGATGCCGGCAGGTTGCTGGACGGAAAGCACGATAGTGTTCTGGTGACCGGCAACCATTATGCCGGTTTATCCGCGGTAATCCATCCCCGCCTGCGGGGACTGCCGCCACCGCGATCACTGCCCCGCCGCGAGCGCCGCCTCCAGTTTTTCCAGCGGCGCGGTCCAGCCGACGATTGCGCCCTGGGCACGGATCATTTCCAATGCGGAGCGTTTGAATTCCGGGAAATAGCTTTCCGTCGCGTCCTCAATCAGCAGGCTGTCGTAGCCGCGGTCGTTCGCCTCGCGCATCGTCGTCTGTACGCAGACTTCGGTCGTGCAGCCGGCAAACAGCAAATGGGTGATGCCCTGCAGGCGCAGGATATCGCCGAGCGAAGTCGCATAAAACGCGCCCTTGCCGGGCTTCACGATCACGGTTTCGCCGGGCAGCGGGGCAAGTTCGGGCACGATTTCATTGCCGGGCTCGCCATCGATCAAAATGCGCCCCATCTTGCCGACATCGCCTATCCGCAGGGTCGGGCTGCCGCGCTGGATTTTCGCGGGCGGGCAATCCGCAAGATCGGTGCGATGCGCTTCGCGGGTGTGAATCACCCGCACGCCGTAACGCCGGCACGCGTCCATGAGCTTGCGCACCGTCGGGACTATCGCCGCGACGAGCGCGATATTGTTGCCCAGCGTATCGCCGAAACCGCCGGGTTCGATGAAATCGCGCTGCATGTCGATCACGATTAACGCTGTCGACGCCGGTTCGAACGAATAGGGATACGGCTGTGCGTCGACGGTGATCAATGTGCCTCGGGTGCGGGTGTCCATTTCATCGCGCGGGTTCGGGCATCGCAGCGGACGATTCGTGATGCGGCGTTGCCGCGGGTTTTGCCAGCGTTGCGTACTTTCCGCACGCCGCCAGCAACAGCGCCACACCGAGATAGCTTAATGCCACGAGCGGCGTTTTGGCGATGCCGATTGCTTCGCTGTGCATGAAGCCGAAGAAAGTCAGGATCGCGCCGGCGAGCGCGAATGCCGCCGCTTTTTTGAATGTGCGATCGATCATGCATGCGGTGATTCCAGCCAGAATCAGGATCACGAGTATCGCGCCGCTGCCGAGCACTTCGAGACCATGGTAGAGCACTCCAACCTGTCCGAGCTTGTCGAGTCCCACCGCCGCCGCGCTGGTGCCCGCAGCTCCCAGCGAATTGTCGATCATCAGCTTGCCCCACGCCGCCACCTGCGGCACCAGTGCGAGCACCACCGCCGGCGCGTGGCTCTTCGGCGTTTCCTGGAACGCCTGCGCGCCGATCAGCATGCCGATATAGAGCAGGATCGGCGAAATCGCGACGACCGGAATCAACGCCATCAGCACGGCGAGAATACCGAACCACGACAGGATCAACACCGTGACGCCGGTCGCCGCCGAATAGCCGATGCGCCCGCCGATCGCTTTCCAGCCCGGGTGGCCGATGTAGACGGCGTTGATGAACGGATTGCCCATCAGGCAGCCGATCAGGCTCACCACGCCGTCGGCCGTCAGCACGCGCGTGGTCGGGAAGCTGTCGCCGCCCGCCGCCGCGCTTTCGACGTTGTCCATCGCTTCCACGAGATCGTAAATGCCGAACGGGATCGCAGTTACGAGGATGACGCCCAGAAATTCAAAGCCGCCGAACACATGGCCGATTGCCGGCAGCGGCAACGAAAAACCAAAGCTCGCGAACGAACCGCCGAGATTCGCGAGGCTCATGCCACCGAAATTGAGTCCCAGCGCGGTCGAGCCCCATGCAATCGCGGAGCCGACCGCAATTGCAACGAGTCCCGCCGGAATACCCTGGTAGTAGCGCACGCCGCCGACCCAGCTCGCGAGCAGGATCACGAAACACACGATGCCGATCACCGGCGTCATGTACATGTCGAGCGCGGGCCGCATGGAGATGAACGCGATGGAGACGCCGGCCAGCGCGCCCAGCAACGCGGCACGCGGCGTTATTTTGCGTATGTACGGGGCGAGGAAACCACCGGCCATCAGGACGAAACTCTGAATGAACACCCACGTGAGACCCGCTTCCCAGCCTTTGACCGGATCGCCCGTTTTCAGCGCGATCGGCAGCATGACCACGAAGACGACAATGAACATGTGAGGCACGCTGATGCCGGACGGCAGCGCGCAGACGTCGCTGCGTCCGCTGCTCTTCGCAAGTTTGTACGCGAGCCATGCGTAATAAAAAGTGCTC
>CAZEAX010000313.1:0-5991 GCA_964510405.1 uncultured Streptomyces sp.
TTCGTAGACCTTGCCGTCCTGGTTGACGATGAACGTCATCACGCCCGAGGCGCCGTAGCGCGCCGGATACGCGAGCACCGCAAAGCCGCCGATCATCTTGCCCTTGATGACGTAGTCGTAGGATCCGCCCGGCGCGTCCGGCCCCTGCCGGGTGAGGATCCGGTAGAAGTAACCGTGATACGGCGCCTGCGCTTTGATGCCCGTGCGCGAGTAGCCTTCCTGCGCCGCGGCCGCGAGCAGCGAACCGAGCGGGCTCTGCGCGCCGCCCGATTTGGTCGGCCAGTAGAGACCGTCGTGCTTGCCCGGCGTGCTCGCGAAGCGCGGCGCGTATTCGAGCACGCCGTCGCCGTCGAGGTCCTGCGCCGCGTATTCGCGCTCGGCATCGACGATCGCATGGCAGACCTGGATCGCCGCCAGTTCGTTGCGCCCGATGCGCCGGTTGAGAATTTCCTCTTCGCCCCGGCGCGTGTCGAACCGCCAGCCGCCGTCGCTTTTTACCAGCGGAATCGGGAACGGCCACGCATTCTTGCCGATCACGAGTGTCGCCTGGGTCCCGCCTTCGACCAGCAATTGACTGGATTCGCTGTACGCCGTGATAAACGCGGCGCGCCCGCGCTCGTCGGCCACCGGGTCCCCCGAACTGACGAGCTTGCTGCTGCCGCGGCCCAGGATCGCCCTGGTCAATGGTTGATCGTTCAGCTTGACTGCATCGACCAGCGCCGCGACCGCCGCGTCGGGCGAGACAAAACTTTTTTGCGCTTGGGCCGCAGTCGCGGATGTCGCGGCAAAGAGCGCCAGCGCGCAGATGATCCCGGCTGGTCCGCCGCGCAGGTAACGGCTGCGCCAGACTGCATCCATAGGCATGTTGATCATATTTTTCCTCGACGCCGTTGAATAGTTGAAAGTGTCGCGCGAACTCGCGTGTCAGCGACGGTTGTTGCCGCCGCCGCGCTGTGGATTGCCGGCGGGATGCGAAGCGGGCGCCGGCGCGGGCGCGCTACGCGGCGCCGGTGCGGCGGCCGGAGGAGCAGAAGCCCGCGGTGGCGGCGCCGCGCTTTGCGCGCTGGCGCGTCCGCGCTCGCTGTAGCTGCGCACCTGCGCGCCCTGGTTCACGCCTTCGAACGCATGCGGCCGCGCTTCCGCGGCCGGACGGCTGATGGCGGCCGGCGCGCTCGGGCGGCTTGCTTCGCGCGGCGGTTCGGCGCGGTTTGCGCTGGGCGCATTGATGCGTTCCGGCGCGCTTCCCGGACTGGCGCCGGGAGCGGGCTGCGCACCGCGTTCTTCCGGCCGGTTGCCCGCAGCGGGTGGCGGCCCGCCGCGAATGTCGGGCCGAATTTCCGGCGCAGGCGACGCGTGTCCGCGGAAATCGCGCCGCGTCTCGGGCGCCACGCTCGCGCGGCCGAACTGCTGGCGCACTGCCGGGTCGCGATAAGGCACGCCGCGGCGATGATCCGGCTCGTGCTGCCACGCGCCCGGGTTGCGCGGACCCGCGCCGCGCTGATAGTAATAGCTGTTGACGTTCACCACGTTGACGCGGTGCTGGCGCCAATCGAAGGCGCCGAAGAAAAATCCCGCGCTGAGCCTGATGCCGGCGCCGCCGAAATAAATGCCGAACCCCGGGCGCGCGTAATACCCGGGCCACGGCGCCCAATAAACCGGCGGATACGTCGGCCACCACCACGGGCCGTAAATAACGGCCGGATCGTAATACGGAACGTAATAGTCCTGCGGGTACGGCTCGTCGATGGCGATGTCCGGCCCCTGCGGCTCGACACGGTACTGATCGGTGGATCTCAGATTGCCGGCGTCATACGCGCGCCGGCGCAGGTTCTGCACCGTGTCCATCACCTGCGATTCCTGATCGAGGAACGCGTCGCCCAGCCGCCGCGTCCAGTCGAGCTTGTCGTCCATCATGTCGAGGATCTGCGGAAACGCGACGAGCGACTTGACGCTGGGGTCCCAGTTGTACGAATCGGCCGCCCGCACCGCCTCGTCGCCTTTGAGGCCCGGGTTCGCGCGCGACCAGCGGTCGGCCTCGACGACCTCGAGCGGATAAGTCGCCGCCATCAGGATTTGCGAGAGCAGCGAGTCCGGATACAGCGCGATCGGCGCCAGCATCTGATCGAGTTCCTGCGGCGAGAATGCGGGCCCGCTCTGCGCGGACGCGCTTTGCGGCGCGCATGCAATCGACATGACAAGCAGCGGTGCCAGCAGCCCGAGTAATCCGTTCCTGATGCGTGCGTTCATGCGCGACTCCTGTTTCTGCACTTGCCGGTGTTCCGCTGCGTGGTGTCGTTCGGCGGCGTGTATCATGATACGCGCAGAGTCTGTCCGGGTCTGTTGCAATTTGATTCCCGCCGGCCGGGTTGGTTCAGTGTCTTTTGGCGCGGTTTTTGCCCGCAACCGTCGTGCGGGCGGGAGACCGCGGGAGCGTGAGATGGCATGAAAGCTTATTCCCTCGCGCCTTCACCCATGCACAATCCCGGCGAGTCGCACTTGGAGCCCGGGAAAAACGAGCGGAGAATAGACCGGTCGCAACAGTGAAATATGACGGCCCCGCGCAGGGCCCCCGACCCATATTGCAACGCCATGAATCTGCCGTGAGCGTTCCCGCACAGAGGCCGTGGTCGAAGCGGCCGTACGGACCGGTATTCGCGCTGGTGTTTTTCCTGCTGTCGTTGTGGGGGTTGCATATGACCCTCGCCGATTTCCGCTATGTTGATGTCGTCCACGGACTGCAAAAAATCGATGCGCAGCACCTGCTGTGGGCGTTTGCGTTGACCGGCATGAGCTACTTCGCTTCCACCGCGTACGATGCGCTCGCGCTGCGCTACGTCGGGCGGCCGGCTCCGTACAAGAGGCTCGCGCTCGCCGCGTTCATCGGCGCCGCTTTCAGAAGCAATGCCGGCTTCCCGACGCTGGACGGCGGGAACCTCCGCGACCGGCTCTATTCCGGATGGCCGCTGGCGGGACAGGATGTCACCAGGGTGCTGTTGTTTTGCGCCGTCACCTACTGGCTCGGGCTGACATTTCTCGGCGGCATCGCGTTCATACTCGAGTCCTCCTCGCTTTCCGTTCTGATGCGGCTGCCGGTGGATTCGCTGCGGCCGGTCGGAATTCTGCTGATCGCCGCGACTTTTGCCTATCTGTTGCTCGCCGCTTCGCAAAACGCCCCGCAGGTTTTGCGCAATTGGGATATTCCGCTGCCCGGCGTGCGTGTGGCGCTCGCGCAAATTGCGGTGGCCGCACTCGATTGGGCGGCCGCGGGGGCGGCGCTCTACGTGCTGCTGCCCGCGTCGCTGACCATTTCGTTTCCGGATTTCGTCAGCGTCTTCCTGATCTGCCAGACGGTCGGCGTGCTGAGTCCCGTTCCCGGCGGTCTCGGCGTGTTCGAACTCGTATTCATTTTTCTGCTCGCGCCCCATGCGCCGGCGCCGGAACTCTTTGCCGCGGCGCTCGCCTATCGCATGGTCTACCAGCTGCTGCCGATCGGGATCGCCGCCGTACTGCTGGTCGCGCGCGAGCGTCTGCCGCAAGCGAAGGCGATCCGGCGCGCGGGCAGCTGGGCGGCGACCCTCGTGCCGCACGTGCTCGCCGTCGCGACGTTTCTCGCCGGCACCGTGTTGCTTTTGTCCGGCGCGATGCCCGGGTTGACCGGCCGCCTTGCGATGCTGGCGACGCTGATCCCGCTGCCGGTGCTCGAAGCGTCGCACTTTTTGAGCAGCATCATCGGCGCCGCGCTCATCATTCTTGCGCGCGGGATTCAGCGCAGGCTCGACACCGCTTACTGGTTTACGGCCGGTCTGCTGTGCGCGGGCATCGTGTCCTCGGTGCTGAAGGGCCTCAGCTACGAAGAAGCGCTGCTGCTCGGCATATTGCTGGCGGCGCTGGCGTCCTCGCGCCAGCATTTCTGGCGCAAGGGCTCGCTGGTCTCCGGCGATTTCGGTCCCGGCTGGATCGCGGCCATCGTCGCGGCCTTCGCCGGTGCGATGTGGATCGCCGCCTTTGCCTACAAGAACGTCGAATACAACGATGAACTCTGGTGGCGGTTCCTGCTGGCGGACAGCGTGCCGCGTTCGCTGCGCGCAACCGCCGGCGCGATGTGCGTGGCATTGCTGTACGGTGTCGCGACATTGTTCAGGCCGGCGCGCGTGCGCCCCACGCGGCCGACGCCGGACGAGCTCGCGAAAGCGCGCGGCATCGTGGCGCAGTCGGCACGGATATCCGCGCACCGCGCGCTGCTCGGCGACAAGATGCTGTTGTTCAATGCCGCGGGCACGGCATTTCTGATGTACGGAATCGAGGGCGACAGCTGGATTGCCCTTGGCGATCCGGTGGGGCCGGACGAAGAAATGGCCGAACTGGTGTGGGCCTTTCGCGAGATGTGCGACCGCTACGCCGGGCGGCTGGTGTTTTATCAGGTGGAGGAGGACTACCTTTCCCTGTACGTCGACCTCGGGCTCACTATTTACAAGCTGGGCGAGGAAGGCCACGTGCCCTTGCCAACGTTCGCGCTCGAGGGAGGCGAGCGGCGCGGCTTGCGGCAAGCACACAACCGCGCGGCGCGCGCGGGCCTCGTCTTCGAAGTGCTGCCGGCAACCGCCGTCGATGCCCTGCTGCCGGAACTCAAGACGATTTCAGACGCATGGCTCGAGGAAAAACACACGCGCGAGAAAGGATTTTCCGTCGGCTACTTCGATGCCGCGTATCTGCGGCGCTTTCCGTCCGCGGTCGTCAGGCTTGAGGGCCGGATCGTCGCGTTCGCCAATGTGTTGTGCAGCGCGGGCCTCGAGGAGTTGTCGCTGGACCTGATACGCGCACGGCCGGAAGCGCCTTACGGTGTCATGGAATTCATGGTGGTCGAACTCATGCTGTGGGGAAGGCAACAGGGTTACGTCTCGTTCAATCTCGGCATGGCCCCCTTGTCGGGTGTGCGCGGCAAGGCATCCGCGCGGTTATGGAACCGCTTCGGCGAGTTCATCTTTCATTTTGGCGAGCACTTTTACAACTTCAAGGGCGTGCGCGATTTCAAGGAGCAGTTCCATCCGCAATGGACGGCCAAGTACATCGCCGCCGGCTCCGGATTGATGCTGCCGCGCGCGATCGCGGACGTCGCCGCGCTCATCGCCGGCGGCTATCGCGGCGTGGTGTTCAAATAGGCGTCGGGCGGGCGATCCCGCTCGCAGTCAGTCAACCGGCTTGCCGCCGGAGCGGATCCAGCGTGCGACACCGGGCCAGCACTCGGTCAACGTCTTGGCGCCCATGAAGAGTCCGATATGTCCGCCCGGGACGAGCTGCTTGACAATCTCCGCCTTCGGCGTGCCGAGATATTTTTCCGCGTCGAAGACCTGTTCCTTCGTGGTGATATCGTCTGCCGCTCCCGCCAGCAGGTAAACCGGGCAGACGATGTCCTTGAGCGACAGGCGTTTGCCGAGACCGACGAATTGCCCCTTCGCGAGGCGGTTTTCCTTGAAGATCTGCTGAATGGTTTGCAGATAGTAGGCGCCGGGAAGATCGAGCGGATTTTCATACCACCGCTCGAACGCCTCCGTGCGCTTGATGTAGTTTTTGTCCTCGATATGCTGATAAAGCTCGAGGTACTTGCCGAGGTACTGCTCTTCGGGATTCATGTTCTTCCAGCCGGCGAGCATCACCTGGCCGCGCATGAGGCCGCCGCCCGCAGCCACCATTTCCTCATAAGTGCCGAGGGGCAGGGTATGCGCGAGCCGCTTGATGGAGCCATCGCCGGCGTCGGTATCGATGGGGCTGCCGGCCAGTACGAGCGTGCGCACTTTTTCGGGGAAACGCGCGGCGTACATCGCGCTCATCCAGCCGCCCTGGCACAGGCCGATCAGGTCGACCATGTTTCCCAGGCTGTCGACCGCCGTGTTGATGTCGGTCAGATACTTGTCGATGTTGAAGTTCTTCATCGCGGCGGTGGCGTTTTTCCAGTCAGTCACCAGCACGTGATCGAGACCGGCCGCCTGCAGG
>CAZEAX010000314.1:0-5988 GCA_964510405.1 uncultured Streptomyces sp.
GCCAAAAAATTTCTCGATCAACCGCAAACCCCGTATCAGAAAAAAAACTGGTCGAGCGTGATGCTGTTCAATAACGCCAAATGCCGCGCGCTGACGCCGGATTATGTGAACACCGCGTCCGGTCTCGAGCTGCACCAGTTCAAGTGGCTCGCGAACGATGACCTGATAGGGCAGATACCGGCACGCTGGAACCACCTCGTCGGCTACGAGGAGCCGAACCCGACCGCGGCGCTCGTGCACTTCACGCTGGGCGGCCCGTATTTCGACGAATTTCGGGACTGCGAATATGCGCAAGCCTGGCGCACCGAGTTGCAGGCGATGCTGCGCGTGGACCAGCGCCCATGATCCGGCGGCGTTCCGCTTGCTAGGCGGCCGCCGGCGCACGCTTTGATACCGCGGCATGCCGAGAAGATCAATCCGTGATTGGTGCTTGTCGCTGGCGGGACGCGGGGAGACTCGTGCTGGCCTCGCCGCCGTCGCGTCGCACGCGGTATACGCGCCCACCGCGTGGTTTACCCGAGGCTGGAAATTGATCGCCGCAGCCAGGCGCGAAGCGCTCGAGTCGTTCATGGCGGATGCATCCCGCGCACAAGATCCGGCGGAATCTGCATGCCTCAAGGCGGGATTGGCGTATTTGCACAACGATCCGCGTGCGTCCGAAGCGTGTGCCACCGCGGCACTCGCGGCACGCCCGGACTTTGCGCAGGCTTATGTTCAGCGTGCGCGGGCATTGCGCGCTCAAGGCCAACATCGCGCAGCGCTCGTGGATTTTGAACTGGCAACCGGACTGGTTCCCGACGACGCGCAAACTCTGACCGAGCAGGCGCAGGAGCACCTTGCGCTCGATGAACGCGCCGACGCGTTCGATTGTTACCAGCTTGCCGTTGCGCATGCGCCGGATTGCGCCGCGGCGCTGCTCGGTTTGGCCCGCATGCTGCGCGAATCGGGGGACGCGCCCGCTGCGCTGGCTAAAATTTTAAACGCGGCACGGGCCTCGCCACAGAATGCGGAAATTCAGTTCGAATCGGCGCTGCTGCACAGCCGGTGCGGGGACTTGCCGGGCGCCATCGCCGCGTACGAGCGTGGGCTTGAACTGGAGCCCGCAAATTTTGCCGCCTGTGCGAATCTGGGTTTGATGTATTTAAACTCGGTCGGCGATCCGCAGACAGCCCAGCGGTATATCGACCGCGCGCTCGCGCTCGAACCGTCGAGCGTCGAAGCGCAAGCCAATCTCGGCCTTGCTTTGGAAGAGCAGGGCCGGGTCGACGCTGCGCTGGCCCATTATGAGCAACTTATCGTTGCGTCTCCGGCGGTAAATGAGTATCGCTGGAACCGCGGACTTGCGTTGTTAGCCAACGGAGATTACGAGCGCGGCTGGGAGGATTACGAAATGCGCAACGCGCGCGGACGCGGCACGGCTGAGCGCGCGTTTCCATTTCCGGTCTGGCGCGGTGAGGAACTGCGCGCCGGCGCGTCGCTGCTCGTTTTCGCCGAACAGGGCCTCGGTGATGAAATCATGTTCGCCTCATGCGTCCCGGATGTGCTGGCTCGCGGAATCAACTGCGTCATCGAGTGCGATGTGCGGCTCGCCGGATTGTTCGCCCGCTCGTTTCCCGCCGCGAAAGTACACGGGGCAGCACGTGACGGCGATCGCCGCTGGCTCGCGGACTATCCGCAGATCGAAGCGCGGTGCGCGATCGGCAGCCTGCCGCGGCTGCTGCGCCGGACCAGGGCCGAGTTTCCGTCACGTGCTGGTTATCTTAAGGCCGCCCCGGATCGCGTTGCGCAATGGCGCGCTCGGCTGGCGGGCTCGTCTGCAGGATGCAAAATCGGTTTTGCGTGGCGCGGTGGAAGTCGTAGTACGCGCGGAGATTTGCGGTCGGTTCCGCTGCAGGAATTGGCGCCGCTGTTCGCGCTCCCAAACGCGACCTTCGTCAACCTCCAGCGCGATGCGGGTACCGCGCTCGAGGAAATGACGGCGAAGTCCGGCGCAAGGATGTTGAACTTTCCAGACGCATTGGCCGATGTGGAAGAAATGGCGGCGCTTTTGCAGTCATTGGACTGCGTCATCACGGTGGATAATTCCGTGGCTCACCTCGCCGGCGCGCTTGGCTGCACTACCTCGATCATGCTTGCGCGCAATGCCGACTGGCGTTGGCTGCGCACGGAAACTGAATGTCCATGGTATCCGTCTGTTACGTTGTGCCGGCAAAGCGCGCCGGGCGATTGGGCGAGCGTGGTGAGACAGGTGGCAAGCGGGTTCAATACGAAATAATAAATCGCCATGCTCAATCTCAAAAGCTGGTTCGGCCAGTCAAAACTCAAGTGCGCGGCCGTCACCCCGGTCGGGCCGGGACATGCGGAGCGCGCTCGCGAGTGCAGGGCTTCGATCGAAGCGGCCTGGCGCGAGAATCGGGGACCTTTTTCGCGGCTCGAATTTCATTTCGTCGACGACGGCCGCGGTGCCTTCGGGCGCAGCAAAGCGCGCAACATGGGGACGCGCGCCGCTCGCGATGCCGGGGCCGACTGGATATTTTTTCTCGACGCCGACGACCTGATGACGCCGCGCGCATTTTCCATATTTTCCGGGTATGCGGATAAGTTTGATGCGGTGTGGGGTTTGATGGCGATCAAGCCGCCGGATACAGCGGAGCACCACATCCGCTTTCCGCAGGCGCTTACTTTGCGCTCGGTCGACGAATTGCTGCTGCTGGACCCGTTCATGACTTTGTTGATGGGCCATTTCGTGCGGACCCGGGTTGCCGTCGATCTTTCATTCGATGAAGCAATGGACGCCGGCGAAGACTTCGACTATTACATCAGGGCATGGCAAAAGTATCGCTGCACGAAAATTACCGAAGTGCTGTCCGTGAACCGCAGCGATCAGCATTCGTCCGGTCCGCGCGCCGCGACCGCCGACCAGTGGCGCGTCGCGGCGAGCGCACGATTGTCGGCCGGACTGAAGGAGAATGGCCTTGAGCGCTATTCGACGCGCGCTATTGCGGCTGTCAACCGGTGCAGCGAGGAAGCGCAGGCATTCAGTCGCGCACGCGACGAGGCGGACCCGGACAGGCTGGAGTCAATGTCGCGGAGCCTCCCGTACCGGGGATTCGTCGACGTGACCGGTGGCGTGGGCGACGGATTCGTACTGTTCAGCAACAATGACGATCGCGTGGCCATGAGCGTCGGCTGGACCGGCGACTACCTGCCGGCGTCGACGCGACTGTGGCGGGTGCTTGCCACGGATATGCGCTTCATACTCGATATCGGCGCTTATACGGGCTACTTCGGACTGCTGGCAGCGCGCGCCGCACCCGGCGCCGACATCGCGTGTTTCGAAGGGCTTGCATCGAACTTCTCGCGCCTGGAAATGAACCTTGCGGTGAACGACGCGCGCAATGTCCGCGCGCTGAGGGTCGCCGTGGCCGGTGCAGATGCGGAGATAAAGCCGCGCGTAATGGCGCGCGGCGACGCTCTGCCGGTTAGCGGCGCACCGGTCGATGATGGACAGCTGATGGGCTGCCGCGAGAGCGTCTACGGTTTTCTCAAGACGCAAGGCGGAATCGCGCCGGGATTGGTCAGGATAGATGCGGGAGGCATCGCCGGCGAAATTGTCGCGGACATGGCGGAAACCCTGGGGGCCGCGACCCCGGATCTCCTGATTGCGCGAATGCGTGCCGAATGTGAAAAACTGGACGATGAACTGCGCTGCCGCGGCTACCGGTTTTATGCGATCGACGAGGAAGGCGGCAACGTTGTCGCCGTCGGGCGGCTGGAACCCGCTGCGGGGAATGGCTACGTCAACTGGTGGGCGACCACGCGTTCTGAAGATGATGCGGCGCGGATTATTGCGGCAGCCTATTGCAATCCGGGACGCGTTGCCGGTCGCTGATGAGAACGCAGCCGTTTGCCGCGCATAGTCGTCGCGGTCGCGCGATGCTTAGGCGCATCGAGTATGATTTACTGATGCAGCTATCGCATTTTTTTGCACCTGCGCGGGGTGTCGCTTGAGTGCGCCGTGAGGTGCGCGGTGATTACGCCGGTCGGTCCTGGCGACGAACTCTACGCTCTGGACGCCGAGGATTCGGTCAGGATGGCGACCGCTGCCGCGCGCGGGCAGTTCGCGGAAGTTGATTTCATCAAGATCGATGACGGGCTCCGCAAACTGGGACCATCGGTAGCGCGCAATCGGGGCGTCGAACTCGCGCACCGGGCGGGTGCTGAATGGATATTCTTTCTGGATGCCAAGGATGTGCTGGACATCGGTGCTTTTGCGAACGTGGCCGCCAGTCTGCAAGGCTATGACGCCATCTGGGGTGCAATTCATGAACTCGACGATGACGAATCGCGCGGTGTGCTGCGCCCGGGACAGTTGCTGGAGATAACGCGAATCGACGATGTACTGGCAAACGCCCCGTTTAACACCCTGCAGATCGGGCATTTCGTGAAAACCGCCGTCGCAATGGCGACCCCGTTCGATCCGGCGCGGGGCGCGGCCGCGGAGTTCGACTATTTCCTGCGTTTGTGGTCGAAGTACCGGTGCGTCAAGGTTGCGCGGCCGTTTTATTACCAGCGCCGTGCCGCGCGGGCCACCGCAGCAGAAGAGTCGACTGAAATCGAACGGCGCGCAGCGGTCGAACGCGTCATATGCGACAAATGCGCCGAACTCGATTTCCGCGCCGAATTCACGTATCGCGGCGAAAGTTTCCGCTTCTGCATGGTCAATCCGTTCGACCTGATCCACGGTAATTTTCTGAAGGGAAGGTTTTTCGAACTGCCGGAACTCGCTTTTGTGGAGGAATGGGTGGGTCCCGGCGCCGCAATCGTCGAGGTGGGCGCGTATGTCGGCAATCACGTCGTGTACTATTCGCGCTTCATGCGGCCGCGCAGCATAATCGTGCTGGAGCCCAATCCAGAAGTCGCCGCCTTGCTGCGGCGAAATCTCGAAGCGAATGCCGTGACTGCCGCCGATCTTTCCCGGCTCGGCATCGGTGCGGCAGCGTCGGCCGCCAACTACGACCTCGTGTGCGAGGCCGCCGCGAATCGCGGCGCAACGCGGCTCGTGCGTGCGGCTGCCGGCGCGGTGAAATCTGCGCCCCTTGATGACTTGATCAAGAGTAAAGTCGATTTCATCAAAGTCGATGTCGAAGGAATGGAACTCGAGGTTCTCGCCGGCGCGGCGCGTGTCATCGCGGAATCGCGGCCGAAAATGATGATCGAAGTGTTCAGGTCGCAGATCCCGCGGTTCAGCGAGTGGCTGCGCGAACATCGGTATGGCATTAGGCGTCAGTTCGATAATGTGCACGCAGTCAATTACCTGATCGAGCCGTCCGATGCGTGAATCCACCACTGAGACCGCGGCCGGACTTCAGCGTCAGGGCGCGCAATTGCGGCAACGCGCGCAATACGCCGCCGCCGAGCGCTGCTTGCTGCGCGCGCTCGAACTCGAGCATGATTTCGCGGCGGCCCATCTCGAACTCGGCCTGACGTATCGCGACCAGCAGCGTTTCGAAGACGCCACCGACTATTTTCAGCTCGCGGTTCATTTCGCGCCGGATTCCGTGGCGGGCTGGCTGGAGTTGGGTTCCGCGCTCGCCAAACTCGGCCGCGAGGAGGCTGCCGTTGCAGCCTGCCGGCAGGCGACGGCACTCGATCCCGCCAACTGCGCGGCGTGGCTTGCGCTGGGTAATCTACTGAAGGCCGGTGACGATTGGATCGCTGCGATCGATTGCTATCGCAGCGCTGTCGCTTGCGAGCCCCGGTCTGAAGACGCGCAAAGCCGTCTCGGCTACGCGTTGTACAAGGCCGGGTATTATGTTGAATCCCGTGCAAGCTTTGATGCCGCGCTCGCCCTGCGTCCGGACATGGTGCAGGCGCGGCACTATCTGGGCCTGATGCTGTTGGAAACGGGGCACGCTGAGGAGGCGCTGGCTTGTTTCAAGCGCGCGTTGGCCATTGATCCTCAAATTATCGAAACGCGCGCCTGCG
>CAZEAX010000315.1:0-5988 GCA_964510405.1 uncultured Streptomyces sp.
GAAATCTGGAACGACACCGACGGCAAGGTCGACATCCTGATCTCGGGCATCGGCACCGGCGGCACCATTACCGGCATCGGCGAAGTGATCAAGGCGCGCAAGCCGTCTTTCCAATGCGTCGCGGTCGAGCCCGATGCGTCGCCCGTGCTCTCCGGCGGCCAGGCGGGCCCGCATCCCATCCAGGGCATAGGCGCGGGCTTCGTGCCGAAAATCCTCAACACGAAGATTTACGACGAAGTCGTGCGCGTCAAGAACGACGACGCGATGGATCTCGCGCGGCGCATGGCGAAGGAGGAGGGGCTGCTCGTCGGCATTTCATCGGGCGCGGCGATGTGGGCGGCGCTCGAAGTCGCGAAGCGCGCGTCGAGCAAAGGCAAGCTGATCGTCGTGATCGTTCCGTCGTTCGGCGAGCGTTATCTCTCCACGCCGCTGTTCGCGGGACTCGCCGATTGAATCTCGATCACTCGATTTTGATATTGCCGCGCTTGATGATTTCGCCGTAGCGCGCCTGCTGCTCTTTCAGGTAGCGCGCGAATTCGTCGGGACGGCGGTAGTCGACTTCGACGCCGACGGTGAGCAATTTCTCGATCACGTCGGGCGATTTCATCGCGGTTTCCACTGCGGCGGCGAGCTTGTCGACGACGGCCCTGGGCGTGCCGCCGGTCACCATCACGCCTATCCACGCGGCGGCATCGAAGCCCGGCAGATTGGCGGTGACTGCGATGGGCTCTATGCCGGGCGCCAGCGCGCTCGGCCGGCTCATCGAAATGCCGTAGGTTTTCAGGCGGCCGGACTTGATGTGCGGCATCGTGGAGGCAACTGTTTCGAACGCGTACGAAACGCGCCCGCTGATTACGTCGGTCAACGCGGGCACGCTGCCTTTGTACGGAATGTGCGTGACCTGCACGCCCGCCATGTTGTTGAAGAATTCGGCGACGAGATGCGCGGTCGCGCCGGTGCCCGACGATGCAAACGTGTACTTGCCGGGGTTCGCCTTCAGGAACGCGACGAAATCGCGCGCAGTCTGGGCGGGAAATTGCGGCACGGTCACGAGCAGAAACGGCGACAGGCAGACGTTGGCCACCGGCGTCAGATCGCGCTCGGGGTCGTAGGCTGCTTTTTGCAGCAGCGGATTGATCGACACGGGGCCGCTCGACGCCGACAGCAGCGTGTAGCCGTCCGGGGTCGCCTTGGCGGCGACGTCGGTGCCTATCATGCCGCCCGCGCCGGCGCGGTTATCGATCACGATCTGCTGGCCGAGCACCTCCGATATTTTCTGCGCCATCACGCGGCCGACCAGGTCCGCGGCCTGGCCCGGCGGCCACGGTACGATCATGCGCATCGGGCGGTTCGGATAATCCTGCTGCGCGCACACTGCGCCCGCGACGGCCAGCATGGCCGCGATAAGAACGACGCGTATCATCGGCTCTCCTCCTGAAGTGAATGCGGCTATGCTGCCGCTTGTCGTGCAACCGTGCGTAATTTGCACTGGCCGGCGCGCATTGTCAAAGCGGACGGGGTTTCGGCATCATGCGCTCGCGGCGGGTCCAACCGGAACGTTCGTGCGGATGTGAGCTCTAAGCGGAATCGGTCCGCGAAGAGCGCGGTCGCTTGAACCAACATCGGAGAACCGTTATGCGCAGGATACCGCCGTTTCTCATAATGCTGCTGGCCGGGTGCGTGACACCCGTCGAGTCTCCGCACGGCGCCCCGCTCGTGATGGTTCCCATCAACGCGCCGGCGCTGCCACAGGCAGGAGATATTGCGCACTACACGGTACGCAACGCTTACAACGGCGAAACGGTCGGCGACGTCGAATATCGCGTCGACAAAATCGAGCGCGACCGCGTGATCGTCGCCGTGAATCCGACGTCCGCCAACGCGGGGTCGCCGCGTACCGAAGTCTATGCAGCCGACGGCAACTGGCTCAGACACCCGGTGTCCAATCATGATCAGCTGATCGACCACGAATTCGCGCAGCCCTATCCCGCGTATGTATTTCCGCTCGAAACCGGCCGCGCCTGGTCGCGCCGCGTAAATGCGACGAACGTGGCGACCGGCCGGGCCCGAAGCGTGCGCGTCGACGGCGAAGTGCTGGGCAGCGAGCGAATTACGACGCCGGCCGGCGCGTTCGACACCGTGAAAATCCGCCGCCGCGTGTACGCGGGCGATTGGGATGGCTTCCTGTTCGAAACCAACATCACCGAATACGAATGGTACGCGCCGGAACTCGGCCGCCCGGTGCGCCTGGAGCGAAATTCCACGTGGCAGGATACGAGCCGCGGCATGGGGCGCGGCGGCATGTTCGGTTTTTTCAACAACAACCAGACCATGCGCGGCGACTGGTACGTGTTTGAACTCACGAGCGCTTCGAAGCGGGGCGATCTTTCCGGCAGCGTGCCGGCGACGAAACCGGCGGTGCCCGCCGAACCGCGCTGAACTAATTACCGGCGCTTGCTACCAACCGGTGCGCGACCGCGACCGCGACCGCGTGCGCGGGAACCCGTTACAATCGGGCAGGGCCATTATCGGGGTGTGGCTGCCGCCGGCGACGGCCGTCGGTCCCGTACAATAATTCCACAATGAAAAACACTTTTCGCGCGCTCGCGGGACGCGATTTCCGCCTTTATTTTTTCGGCCAGTGCGTGTCGCTGATCGGCACGTGGGTGCAGCAGGTTGCGTTCGGCTGGATTGCGTATCGCGTGACCGGCTCGGCGTTCATGCTCGGGCTCATCGCATTTTCCGGCCAGATCCCGTCGCTCGTGTTGTCGCCGCTCAGCGCGCTGGTCACGGACCGATTCAGCCGGCGCGGCGTGCTGGTCGTGATCCAGGTGGTGCAGATGACGGTGGCGGGATCGCTCGCGGTGCTGGTGTGGTTCGGCGATATTTCCGCGTGGGTGCTCCTGCTGTCGTCGCTGATCGTGGGAGTGACCGCGGCGATCGAAATGCCGGTGCGCCAGGCGTTCACGCCGGACATCGTGCACGACCGCGCGCTGCTGCACAATGCGATCGCGCTGAACTCGGTGACTTTCAATGCGGCGCGCCTCGTCGGTCCCGCCGTCGCCGGCGTCGTGCTCGCTTCGTTCGGCGAAGCGGCGTGTTTCGCGATCAACTCGCTGTCGTACGTCGCGACGATCTATACGCTGCTCGCGATTCACCCGACCCCGCCCGAACACGGGATGATCAAAAAATCGATCCGCGAAGGCGTGCGCTACCTGCGGCATTTTCCGCCGGCGCGCTGGGTGATCATCACGGTGATCGTCGCGAGCTTCTGCCTCGCGCCGTACCTGACCTTCATGCCCGTCTACGCCAAGGACGTATTGAAGGGCGGCCCCGACACGCTCGGCATGCTGATGGCGTCGACCGGGCTGGGTGCGCTTTCCGCGGCGCTCTACCTCGCCAACCGCAAGTCCATCGAGGGGCTGGGCATACGCATGGTGGCGGGCTGCTGCGCGACCGCCTTTGCGTCCATCGCGTTCGCCTACAATCACGTGATGTGGCTCGCGTTTCCGCTGCTCGTCGTCGCCGGCTGCGGCACGATCATCGTCATTACGTCGTGCAACATCCTGCTCCAGTCGCTGGTGCCCGACGATCTGCGCAGCAACGTGATGGCGCTGTACACGATGTCCTTCATCGGCGTGTTGCCGCTGGCGAGCCTCGCGGCCGGCGCGATCGCGCACCTGCTCAGCGTTCCGGTGGTGTTCGTGCTCGCGGGACTGCTGTTCGCGGCCATGGGCCTCATGCTTTACCGCAAGCTGCCGGAACTGCGCGAAGCCGCGTATCCCGTGTTGCGCGCGAAGGGTTTGTTGCATCCTTAGGTGTACAAGAAAGGTTGCGCGGTTCGCGCGCAAACGAAAATAATCCCGTGGTGAACGAGCCTCGCGGCATTCCCGCTCTACGAAATGCGTTCCGTGCGCCGGCAGGGCGCGACTTCCGGCCGTATTTTTTCGGGCAATGCGGGTCGCTTGTCGGCATGCGGTCGCGGCAGATCGCGATCTCCCGGCTGACGTACCGGCCGAACGACTCCCCGATTCAGACAAATCTCGGGACTGGCAAAGAGTGATGCCATTGCCCTGAGCGTTTCCGTGCAAGCGAACCTTCAACGTTTTGATGAACGGGGCGAGCCGTCATGTTCGCCACCTCGGGCGCTGCAAATATTTCCGGCTCGTCCGTTCCAGCTTGGGCAGAGCTCTTTTGTGCTCCGGTGCATTCAGGGGGCGGCGATGTTTTGCAGCATGTTATAAGCAATACCTCATCAGGATAGCGCCAAAGCCGGTCGAAATCCGATTTCGTACGCCCAGCGATGTGCACAGGCCAATCGAAAGAACTCCCACCACTGAGGCGCAGATACTTGTGACACGCGTCGTTGACGTGGAAAGCCCGTGGTCGGGTGCCACCTTGATCGCGAAGTGGCGAATGGCAAAAAAATGGAAAGCCTCCGCGAAGCGCCGGAAAAAATATGTCACAGTTGATCCAGATCAACACTGCTGCCATCGGGCGGACATACGTTGAGAACGTAACAAACGGAGGCTTGAAATGAATGCCGGACCGGAAACCGCAAAAATTGTGCCGCGCTGGGAATGGCGGATTTTCGCAAAATCCCTCGCGGCGCTCGCGGCGCGCGTGCCTGAGGTTGCCGGTGTTGCGGCACGCCAGAGCGAGGAAATCTATCTTCTGAACCTGCGCGGGGCGCACAACGCGAAAATCCGCGGCGGTGCGTTCGACATCAAGCAACTACGCGAGGTCAATGCAGCGGGTCTCGAATTGTGGAGTCCCGCGTTCAAGGGTGAGTTCCCGCTGTCGCGCGGGCAGTTGCAGCAGGCGTTCGCGGCGTGGGCGCTGCCGGCGCCGGATTTCGCTCGCGACATTTATTCGCTTGACCAGTTTCTCGGCGAGGTCGCGCTGCCGGCGCTCGGGTTGCGCGTGGCGCGCGTCGCCAAGGCGCGCCGCGGATTTGTGTACGGCGGTTGTACCGCCGAGTTCGCCGGCGTGGAGGTCGACGGTGTTGCCTGCGAAACCTTCTGTCTCGAGCATGAAAATCCGGCCCTGATACTGGCCGCGCTCGGTCAACTCGGACTCGTTTCGCAGGCCAACGTCAATTATCCCGAGGGTCTCAAGCGCGCGCTCGGCATCGGCCGCGCGGCGCTGGCCGCGGCTTAGGAGGGCAATCATCATGGGCACGGAAATCGAGCACAAGTTTCTGGTGAACACCGCGGTATGGAAAGCGGTCGCCGCGGGCGTGACCTACCGGCAGGGCTATCTGTCGTCGGTGAAGGAGCGGGTGGTGCGCGTGCGCACTGCCGGCGACAAGGCTTTCCTGACCATCAAGGGCATCACCACCGGCGTGACGCGGCTTGAATTCGAATACCCGATTCCGCAGGCCGATGCGCTGGCGCTGCTCGATCTCTGCGAGAAACCGCTGGTCGAGAAGACCCGCTACAAGGAAAACATTGGCGGCTTCGTCTGGGAAATCGACGTGTTTCACGGCGACAACGACGGCCTGGTCGTCGCCGAGATCGAAGTGCCCGATGAATCGACGAAATTCGAGCGGCCGTCGTGGGTCGGCGCCGAGGTGTCGTCCGACCCGCGCTATTTCAACAATAACCTTGCGGTCAATCCGTTCAAGAACTGGAGAAGCAGCCATGGCTGAGGCCACCGCAAAAGTCGGCGCGCCCGCGATCGACATCCAGGCGCTGCTCGACATGGACAAGATGAAACTGTCGTCGAAGATGCGCACGCCGCAAAGTGCGAGCGAGCGCTGGATGGAATATCTCGGCTTTCCGCTCGGCATCGCGGTGTTTCTGTTTATATACTACGCGCCGGCCGGGGCCGGACTCAGTTCGTCGGCGCAGGCGGGGGCGGCGTGTTTCGCGCTGGCACTGGTGTGGTGGGTGATGGAACCGGTGCCGACCTATATGACGTCGCTGGTGCTGATGATCATGCTGGTCGTGTTGAGCATCGCCAAGACCAATCCGGTGCTCGCGGTGC
>CAZEAX010000316.1:0-5982 GCA_964510405.1 uncultured Streptomyces sp.
AGCGGTTCGGCACCAGAAAATCGACCGTGGACCCGAATTCCCTCAGCGCGCGCATGCCGACCGCGCACGCGGTCGCGCCGTCCGAATCGTAATCGGCGATGATCAACAGTTTTTGTTTTGCCGCAATCGCGTCGGCGAGCAGCTGCGCCATGCGTTCGACGTTGCGCAATTGCGCAACCGGCGAAAGTCCCGTCGTGTCGGCGGTCAGTTGCTGCGCCGACGTGATGCCGCGCGCCGCAAAAATTTGCGCGAGCAGCGGATGAAAGCCGGCGGCGGCAAGCGCCGCGGCGGTCGCGGGCGGGGCAACGCGCCGGCTCAGATTGAGTTGCATCGAGTGTTCAGGCGTTGTCTGCATAGGATGCGAGCGGCCGCACGCGTCGCCAGAACTTTCGCAAGTTGGCTCGCGTAACCGTCGTTTCGAGCAGGTTTTCGCGATTGCACGCGATGATCGTAATCCTGGCGACCGCTTTCTCGCGCAACGCGTTCAGCAACGGCTGCATCCACTGCGAATCGATCTCGATGAGCCGGTCCTGCCACGCCGCCACATCGCCGTCGCGCAGGGCTTGGGCCGGTCCGTCCATCACGACCAGATGATCGCCGGCGGACGCGGCGGCGAGCCACGCTGCGCCGTTGGCGGGCAGTTCGTGATGTGCGATGCCGGCGGCGACGGCGAGCGCGCGCGTTACCTGGCCGCCACCCCATGCCGCCGTGTAGGACGGGCGTGAAATTTCCGGCAGCGTGCCGCCGCCCCATAACCAGATGCTGTTGGCGGTCGTTGCGCCTAGCGCTTCGCGCGCGGTGTTGACGTGATGCTCGTGCAGGATCATTTGCGCTTCATTCATGACGCGGTGCCAGGTGAGCGCATCGGCGCCCTGCGGCAAATGGTGTTTGACGCTGCGGTTTAGTGCCTCCATCAATGGCGTTGAAGTCAACACGGGTGCGCGTTGCGTGCGCACGTACCAGCGCGCCGGCGTCGGCGCGCTGAATTCGATGCCGTCGGCGCCGAAGTGGCGGTTGAGCGCCGCGATCAATTCGCCCGCGTCGGCGGCGGTGTAGTCGCTGACGCGCGCAGCGACAATCAGGCGACTGCGGTCGACGCGCAGCTGGATCGGCTCGGCGCACAGCCAGTAATAATGCCGCGGTTCGCCGCCGTCGGCTTTCAGCATCAACGCGGCAAGCGGCCGGTCGTGCTGGCGCGGCACGCCGAAGCGCTCGCACAACCAGTCTTCGCCGGCGAGCGGCGCGCGCCGAATCGTCTCGCCGCGCGCGAGCAGCATGCCGAGACAAGGCAGGCGCAATTCCGCATACGGGTCGGCGCCCAACTCGGACGGCGGCAGGAGGTCGGGTATCAAGAGGGTGCAGTGCATGGGCGAACCGAGTTTAGCACTCGCGTTGCGCAACGCCATGTGCGAGCGCGCCCGCGATGTGGCACACTTGCGCCCTCGACCGCGGACTCCCATTTGCAACCCTACGAACTTTTTATCGGCCTGCGCTACACGCGTGCGCGTCAGCGCAGCCGTTTCATCTCGTTCATCTCGCTGGTGTCGGTCATCGGCATTGCGCTCGGCATCACGGTACTGATCACCGTGCTGTCGGTGATGAACGGCTTTCAGCGCGAAGTGCGCACGCGCATTTTGAGCGTCGCGTCGCATATCCAGATTACGGGCCCTGCCAACACGCTCGCCGACTGGCGCGCGGTTGCCGACAAAGCGCGCCAGAATCCCGAAGTGGTGGCGGCCGCACCCTACGTTACGGCGCAGGGTTTGTTGTCGAGCGGCGGCACGGTGCGCGGCGCGTATATCCGCGGCATTCTTCCCGAGGCCGAGGAGAAAGTCGCCGATCTCGCGCAGCACATGGTATCCGGCAGCCTCGGTGCGTTGAAGCCCGGCAAGTTCGGCATCGTGCTGGGCATCGAACTCGCGCGCGCATTGACTGTCGCGGTCGGCGACAAGGTGGTGCTGATCGCGCCGCAGGGGCAGGTGACGCCCGCGGGCATCCTGCCGCGCCTGCGGCAGTTCACCGTCGTCGGCATATTCTCGGTCGATCACTACGAGTACGATTCCGGCCTGGGCCTGGTCGATCTGCAGGACGCGCAAACGCTCTACCGCACGGGCGAGCAGGTCAGCGGCGTGCGCTTGAAGCTCAAGGATTTGTTCGAGGCGGTCCGCGTTTCGCGCGAGCTCTCGCAAAGCCTCGGGCCCGACGCCAACGTTACCGACTGGACGCGGCTGAACGCCAACTTCTTCCGTGCCGTCGATATCGAAAAACGCATGATGTTCCTGATCGTGTTCCTGATCATCGCGGTGGCTGCATTCAACATCGTGTCCAGCCTCTTCATGGCGGTCAAGGACAAGCAGGCCGACATCGCGATCTTGCGCACGCTGGGAGCCAGTCCCGGCAGCGTGATGAAAATTTTCCTGATCCAGGGTACGCTGATCGGGCTGATGGGAACGCTGGCGGGCGTTGCCGCCGGCATCGCGCTCGCTCTGAACGTCGATGTCGTGGTGCCTTTCATCGAGCACGTGTTCGGATTCAAGTTTCTGTCGAAAGACGTCTACCAGATCAGCGACCTGCCTTCCGAGTTGCGCGCAGCGGACGTGCTGATGACCGCGTTTTTCTCGTTCGTGGTGAGTCTGCTCGCGACCATCTATCCGAGTTACCGCGCTGCCAAAATCAATCCGGCCGAGGCGCTGCGCTATGAGTGACGCCGCTCTCGCCTGCCGCAATCTGCGCAAGGTTTATCTGCAGGGCAAGGTCGAGGTGCGCGTATTGCTCGGCGTCGATCTCGAGGTGGCGAAGGGCGAGCACGTCGCGATCGTCGGTGCCTCGGGCTCGGGGAAAAGCACGTTGCTGCACCTCTTGGGCGGGCTCGACGCGGCCACCAGCGGTTCGGTCGTGATCGGCGGGCGCGATATCCAGGCGCTCGACGAAGCCGAGCGCGGTGAACTGCGCAACCGGCAGCTCGGTTTCGTCTACCAGTTCCATCATCTGCTGCCGGAATTTTCCGCGATCGAGAACGTGGCGATGCCGCTCCTGATCCGGCGCATGCCGCCGGCCGAGGCCAGCGCGCGCGCGGTTGAGATGCTCGGCAAAGTCGGGCTCGCGCACCGGCTCGAACACGCGCCGTCGGAACTCTCGGGCGGCGAGCGTCAACGCGTGGCCATCGCGCGGGCCTTGATCACCAATCCGGCCTGCGTGCTCGCCGACGAGCCGACCGGCAACCTCGACCGCCAGACTGCGGAAGACGTGTTCGAGTTGATGCTCGAACTCAACCGCGCATTCAACACGAGTCTCGTCATCGCGACCCACGACGGCGTGATCGCCGCGCGCGCGAGCCGCATCCTGCGCCTGGTCGACGGGGTGCTGCGCGACGCGTAAGGCTATTTTGCGGCGGGCCCTATCACGCGCAGCGTTTTTTCATCGAACAACGGCTCGTCCTGGCCGACCCGCACGAACAGCACCCGGCGGACGGGGTTCGCCCTGCGCACTTCGAAATACTGAATTCCGTCCGGCGCTTCGCCCCAATCGCCGCAGGGCGGATCGCCGACCTCGTTCGGATCCGCTTGCGCACGCAGTTTTTTTCGATAACCCGCATCGGGCACGAACGTATACCGCTGCACTCCGGAGGGCGGCTTGACTCCGCGATAAGACGCCAGCCGGCACCGCGCCGAGAGCGCCGGCTCGGTATGTGCAGTGAAGTGCCGTTTGATCGCGGCCTGAGGTGACTCGCCGGCGCGCACGTCGATGACATCGATCACCGGCTCCGGTGCTCCGCCGTCGGAGTAACGGACGGCGAGCGAGTTCGCGACAAACAGAAAGTCGATTTTGCGATATCCATAATCACAGCGCTGCGCCCACGCGTCGAGGCCGCTTGCAGCGTCCGCGAGATGTTCCCACGCGCACCCCTTGAACGGCGCGCGCGACGGGCGGTCGTTGCGCGCCGCTTCGGCCGTCATTGCGAACAGTGATAGCACCAGTACCAATGCCGGCGTGCAGGTGCGAGACATCATTCTACGCACCCACATGGCGGGCGTACGCTGCGAGCAAGGTTGCGACCGGCGCATCAGGCAATTCATTCAGCAGCGCGCCGTAAGCTGCGAGATTTGCCTGTGCGGCCTCGACTTGTGATGCGGCATGCGTGCCCAGCGTGGCTGCGGGCACGTTCTTCTCGAGCCATTCCTGCTCGATGCGTTCGGCGTCGAGTTCGATGCGTTTGACCGCGCTACGCAGCGATTCGCTGTCGGCGACTGCAACAGGTTCGATGCCGTTTTTCAATTTGCGCCTCAGCGTTCTCAACGGCACAACGGCGATTTCGCGCCAGCCCTTGATCGACGCATCGATATGCGCAACATCCATGCGATCGATCTGGCGCCGGTGCGTGGCAAGGAATAAAACATAGAACATCATGTTGACGTCGGCACCCGCATTGTCCTGCAGCTTGAGACATGCATCGGCGACGCCGGCACGCGCATAGAACGCAAGCGAGAACTGCCAGAAAGCAGACTCACGAACCCCTGCGGCAGCGGCGTTGGGCATGGGTGCGCGGCTTACTTGGTGCGGCGGCGCTTTTTGACGGCAGTGGCGGCCGGGGCCGACTCGGTCCAGCGCTTGACCACTTTCGTATCGATATCGAAGAGATCGAGCGCGCGGCCGACCGTTTGCATGACGAGGTCGTCGACGGTTTGCGGGCGGCTGTAGAAAGCAGGCACCGGCGGCATCACGATCGCGCCGTTGCGCGTGACCTGTTCCATCAGCGCGATGTGTCCGGCGTGCAGCGGTGTTTCACGAAACAGCAGCACTACCCGGCGGCGCTCTTTCAGGCAGACGTCGGCAGCGCGCACCACCAGTTCGTCGTTGTAGCAATGCGCGATGCCGCTTAACGATTTGACCGAGCAGGGCGCGACCAGCATGCCGGCGGTTTTGTATGATCCGCTCGAGATTGCGGCACCGATGTCCTTGTAGTTGTACTCGCGGTGCGCGAGCTTGCGCACTTTGTCTACGCTGTAGGCGGTTTCTTCAACGATCGTGCGGGCGCCCGACGGCGTGAGTATGAGGTGGGTCTCGACGTCGGTTACGGTGCGCAACGTTTCCAGCGTGCGGATGCCGTAAATGACGCCGGACGCTCCGGTGATGGCGACGATGAGCCGTTTCATGCGGGACCTCGCGGTGATATTTGACGACGGGGCTTCAATTGCCCGGTGCGGCGTCATCGTGTAGAGTTTGCGCCGATTGTAGCAGAATCGATTTGCAATTCCGCCGTGCAGGATTCCCCCGTCGTGGCGGCAGATAAGAATTCATGGCCAATTTTCCTTTCCGCTTCGCGCGCCCGTTGCTGCACCTCATCGACCCGGAGGTCGCGCACGGCGCGACGATCTGGGCGTTGAAGCAGGGGTTCGCCGGCGCCAGTACGACGACGGACGATCCCGTCCTGGCAACGCGCGTATGGGACCTCGACTTCGGCAATCCGCTCGGTCTTGCCGCGGGGTTCGACAAGGACGCGGAGGTCATGGATGCGATGCTCGCGCTTGGGTTCGGCTTCGTCGAAGCGGGTACGGTTACGCCCGAACCGCAGCCTGGAAATCCGAAGCCGCGTCTTTTTCGCCTCGCCGAAGACGACGGCGTGATCAACCGCTTCGGCTTCAACAGCAAAGGTCTCGCCGCATTCGTCGCGCAACTCAGGCGGCGCCGCGAGCGCGGCACCGCGCGCGGGATCGTCGGCGCGAACGTCGGCAAGAACCGCGACGTCACGGACGCGGCGGGCGATTATGCGAAAGGCATAGCCGCCGTTTGCGCGCTCGCCGACTATCTGGTGTGCAATCTGTCGTCGCCCAACACGCCGGGCTTGCGTAATTTGCAGGTACGCGGCCAGATGCAGGAAGTGATCGAGCGCGTGTTGGAAGCGCGCGAGCGCGCGAGCGCCGAGTGTGGCCGCGTGCCGCCGCTGCTGGTGAAGGTGGGGCCCGATCTCGACGACGATGCGAT